>JAEWGQ010000142.1 GCA_023388235.1 Actinomycetes bacterium
GCCCTGGCCGCCGCCGCGCTCGGCACCCGGCTGGCCGAGGAGCTGCTGGACGGCGGGGCCGCCGCGCTCGCGGGGCTCGCGGCGTGACGGGGCCGCTCGCCGGCCTGCGCGTGCTGGTGCCCCGGGAGACCCCCGGGCCGGACCCGCTGGTCATCGCGCTGCGCGCCGCCGGGGCCGACCCGCTGGTCGTGCCGCTGATCCAGACGGTGCCGCCGCTCGACCCCACCGAGCTCGACGACGCCCTGCTGGCCCTCGAGGTCGGCTACTACGGCTGGGTGGCCGTGACCAGCGCCGCCGCCGTCCCCGTGCTGGTGGACCGGGCCGACGAGACCGGGCACACGCTCGCCGGGCTGCTGGAGGGCGTCCGGGTGGCGGCCGTCGGCGGCACCACCGCGCGGGCGCTGCGCGAGGCGGGCGTCCGGGTGGACCTGGTGCCCACCGGGCGGTCGTCGGCGCTGACGCTGCTGGACGCCTGGCCGCCGGCCGGGGCCGAGCCGGAGCGGGTGCTGCTGCCGCTCGGCGACCTCGCGGCACCCACGCTCGCGGAGGGGCTGACCGCCCGCGGCTGGCCGGTCGACGTGATCGAGACGTACCGCACCGTGCCCGGCCCGGCGCCCGAGGACGACGTCCGCGCCGCCTGGGCCGCCGGGACGGTGGGCGCGGTGCTGCTCACCTCGGGCAGCACGGCCCGGAACCTGCTGACCATGCTGGGCGCCCCGCCCCCGGGCACCCTCGTCTGCTGCATCGGCGAGTCCACCGCCACCGAGGCGCGCCGCGCCGGGCTGGACGTCGCCGCCGTCGCCGAGGAGCAGACGCCGGGCGGCCTGGTCGCCGCCCTGGCCGTCGCCGCCGGCGGCACCCCGACCCCCGACCCGGACGGAGAGCACGCATGAGCCCCGACCCCCTCGCCGTGACCGCCGCCGCCTCCGGGCGACCCGGCCGCGTCCGCCCCCGCCGCCTGCGCGGCACCGCGGCGCTGCGCCGCTCGGTCAGCCAGACGCGGCTGCACCCGGCGGACCTCGTGCTGCCGGCGTTCGTCAAGGAGGGGCTGACCGAGCCCCAGCCCATCGCGTCGATGCCCGGCGTCGTGCAGCACACCCGCGACTCCCTGCGCCGCGCCGTCGCCGAGGCGGCCGCCGCGGGCATCGGCGGCGTGAACCTGTTCGGCGTGCCGCTGGCGCGCGACGCCGAGGGCTCGGGCGCCACGGACCCCGACGGGGTGCTGAACCGCGCGATCGCGGACGTGCGCGCGGAGGTCGGCGACGCCCTCGTCATCCAGGCCGACCTGTGCCTGGACGAGTTCACGGACCACGGCCACTGCGGCGTCCTGACCGCCGACGGCACCGTGGACAACGACGCGACGCTGGTCCGGTACGCCGAGATGGCGCTGGTCCAGGCGGAGGCGGGCGCCCACATGGTCGCGCCGAGCGGGATGATGGACGGCCAGGTCGGCGTGATCCGGGACGCCCTGGACGCGGCCGGGCGCACCGACGTCGCCGTGCTCGCGTACGCGGCGAAGTACGCCAGCGCGCTGTACGGCCCGTTCCGCGACGCGGTGGAGTCCACCCTCGACGGCGACCGGCGCACCTACCAGATGGACCCGGGCAACCGCCGCGAGGCGCTGCACGAGGTGGCCCTCGACATCGCCGAGGGCGCGGACGTCGTCATGGTGAAGCCGGCGAGCTTCTACCTCGACGTCCTGTCCGACGTGGCGGCGGCGAGCACGGTGCCGGTCGCGGCGTACCAGGTGTCCGGCGAGTACGCGATGATCGAGGCGGCGTCCGCGCAGGGCTGGCTGGACCGGCGGCGCGCGATCACGGAGTCGGTGCTGGCGATCACGCGGGCCGGCGCCGACCAGGTGCTGACCTACTGGGCCGTGGAGCTGGCCTGCTGGCTGCGGGAGGAGTGGCGGTGACCGTCTCGGAGGAGCTGTTCGAGCGCGCGCGGGGCGTCATCCCCGGCGGGGTGAGCTCGCCGGTGCGCGCGTACGGGTCGGTCGGCGGCACGCCGCGGTTCCTGGCGTCCGCCCGCGGGGCGTACGTGACGGACGCCGACGGCCGCGAGTACGTGGACCTCGTCGGGTCGTGGGGCCCGGCGATCCTGGGGCACGCGCACCCGGAGGTCGTGGAGGCCGTGCGGGAGGCCGCCGGGCGCGGGCTGTCGTTCGGCGCCCCGACCGAGGCCGAGGTCGAGCTCGCCGAGGCCGTGCGCGCCCGCGTGCCGGTGATCGAGCGACTGCGCCTGGTGTCCACGGGCACGGAGGCGACGATGACCGCGATCCGGCTGGCGCGCGGCGTCACGGGGCGCGACCGGGTCGTGAAGTTCGCCGGCTGCTACCACGGGCACTCCGACGGCCTGCTGGCCGCCGCGGGCTCGGGCGTCGCGACGTTCGCGCTGCCGGGGTCGGCGGGCGTGCCCGCGGCGATCGCCGCGCAGACCATCGTGCTGCCGTACAACGACGTCGCCGCGGTCGAGGCCGCGTTCGCGGAGCACGGCGCCGAGATCGCCGCGGTCATCACCGAGGCGGCGCCCGCGAACATGGGGGTCGTGCCCCCGGCGCCGGGCTTCAACGCGGCGCTGGCCCGCATCGCGCACGCGCACGGCGCCCTGCTGATCCAGGACGAGGTGCTGACCGGTTTCCGCGTCGGCCCCGCCGGCTGGTGGGGCCTGGAGGCCGCCCGCGAGGGCTGGGCGCCGGACCTGCTCACGTTCGGCAAGGTCGTCGGCGGCGGGATGCCCGTCGCGG
The DNA here is from genome assembly GCA_023388235.1 of Actinomycetes bacterium. Taxonomy (GTDB): domain Bacteria; phylum Actinomycetota; class Actinomycetes; order Actinomycetales; family Cellulomonadaceae; genus Cellulomonas. The sequence continues at coordinate 2,747 of JAEWGQ010000142.1, forward strand.
CGCTCGGCGGCCCCGCCGCGGTGATGGACGCCCTCGCGCCCGTCGGCCCGGTGTACCAGGCCGGCACCCTGTCCGGGAACCCGGTCGCGACCGCCGCCGGGCTCGCGACGCTGCGGCTGCTGGACGACGCGGTGTACGCGCGGGTGGACGCCGCGGCCGCGACCCTCCGGGCGGCCGTGGACGAGGCGCTGGCCGCCGCCGGCGTGCCGCACGCGGTGCAGCACGCGAGCAACCTGTTCTCGACGGTGCTCGGCACGGACGCCGGCGCCCGGGACTACGCGCAGGTGCTGGCCTCGGAGTCCTGGCGGTACCCGGCGTTCTTCCACAGCCTGCTGCGCGACGGGGTGTACGCGCCGCCGTCGGCGTTCGAGGCGTGGTTCGTGTCGGGCGCGCACGACGAGGCCGCCCTCGCGCGCGTGCTCGACGCGCTGCCCGCGGCCGCCCGCGCCGCCGCGGAGGCCACCGCGCCGCGCTGACCGGCGCGGTCGTCACCCGTCCGCCCCACCCCGCGGTGCCCCCGCGGGGTCGTCGGCGTGCCCGGTCGCGGGCCGCTGGCCTGCACCGTGATGCGTTCGCAATCGTCCCGTAACACACGAATGTCCTGTTACGTCCGACACTGTGCTAGTCCTATGTCCCACGTATCGGGCACAGGTGACCGACACGCGAGACAACCCCGGTGCTGCCGCTCCCCCGCGACGGCGCCGGGCAGGGGCTCCACTCCAGGAAGAGGTACACGGATGACTGCGGTTCCCCACGGCCGCCGACGCGGCTTCGCGGCCGGCGCCGGCCTGGTCGCCACCGCGCTGGTCCTCGCCGCGTGCAGCGGCGGCTCCGGCGGCGACGACGAGACGGACGGCGACGGCGACGGCGGCAGCGCCGGCGGCTCGCTCATCATCGGCACGACCGACAAGATCACCACGATCGACCCGGCCGGCTCGTACGACAACGGCTCCTTCGCCGTGATGAACCAGGTCTACCCGTTCCTGATGAACACCCCGTTCGGCAGCCCGGACGTGGAGCCGGACATCGCGGAGTCGGCCGAGTTCACCTCGCCCACCGAGTACACGGTGAAGCTCAAGGACGGCCTGACCTTCGCGAACGGCCACGAGCTCACCTCGTCCGACGTGAAGTTCACGTTCGACCGCCAGCTCACGATCCTCGAGAACGGCGCGGACGGCGGCAACGGCCCGGGCTCGCTGCTCTACAACCTCGACAGCGTCGACACCCCGGACGACACCACGGTGGTCTTCCACCTGAAGTCCGAGAACGACCAGGTGTTCCCGCAGATCCTGTCGAGCCCCGCCGGCCCCATCGTGGACGAGGAGGTGTTCGCGGCCGACGCGCTCACCCCGGACGCCGACATCGTCGCCGCCGAGGCCTTCGCCGGCCCGTACACGATCACGGACTACTCGCAGAACGAGATCGTGTCGTACGCCGCGAACCCGGACTACCAGGGCCTGCTCGGCGCGCCGAAGAACGACGACGTCACGGTCCAGTACTACGCCGACGCCTCGAACCTGAAGCTCGACATCCAGCAGGGCAACATCGACGTCGCGTTCCGCAGCCTGTCGGCCACCGACATCGAGGACCTGCGCGGCGACGACGGGGTGCAGGTCGTCGACGGCCCCGGCGGCGAGATCCGCTACATCACGTTCAACTTCAACACGCAGCCGTTCGGCGCGACCACGCCGGAGGCCGACCCGGCCAAGGCGCTGGCCGTCCGCCAGGCGGTCGCCGACCTGATCGACCGCGAGGAGATCGCCGACCAGGTCTACAAGGGCACCTACACCCCGCTGTACTCGTTCGTCCCCGACGGCCTGACCGGCGCCACCGAGTCGCTCAAGCCGCTGTACGGCGACGGCGAGGGCGGCGCGGACGCGGACAAGGCGGCCGAGCGGCTGTCCGCCGCGGGCGTGCAGACCCCGGTCCAGCTGTCGCTGCAGTACAGCAACGACCACTACGGCCCGTCCTCCAGCGAGGAGTACGCGCTCATCAAGGACCAGCTCGAGTCCAGCGGCCTGTTCCAGGTCGACCTGCAGACGACCGAGTGGGTGCAGTACGCCAAGGACCGCACGTCGGACGTCTACCCGGCCTACCAGCTCGGCTGGTTCCCGGACTACTCAGACGCCGACAACTACCTGACGCCGTTCTTCCTCACGGAGAACTTCCTGGGCAACCACTACGACAACCAGGAGGTGAACGACCTGATCCTGCAGCAGGCCGTCACCACCGACGCCGGCGAGCGCACCGCGCTCATCGAGCAGATCCAGGACGCCGTGGCGCAGGACCTCTCGACGGTCCCGTACCTCCAGGGCGCGCAGGTGGCCGTCGTCGGCACCGACGTGACCGGCGCCGAGGACACCCTCGACGCGTCCTTCAAGTTCCGCTACGGCGCGCTGGCCATCGGCTGACGCACCGCCCCACCCGACGCCCGGCGCGGGTCGCTCCACGCGAGCGGCCCGCGCCGGGCGTCACGGGCTGTGAAGCGAGAGACATGACCTCCACCTCCCTCACCGGACCGCAGCAGCCCACCGGCCTGCCGTCCGGCACCGCACCCGGCGGGGACGCCGCGGCCGGGCGCCCCGGCCGCCGCGCGCGCTCCGGCGGCGGTCTGGGCCGCTACCTGCTGGTCCGGTTCCTGCTCATCATCCCGACCGTCTTCATCCTCGTGACGGTCGTCTTCCTGCTCATGCGGGCCACCGGCGACCCGATCACCGCCGCCCAGGGCGGCCGGCTGCCCGCGGACCAGCTCGCCGAGCGCATCCACGCCGCCGGCTACGACCGGCCGGTCCTCACGCAGTACGTCGAGTACCTCGGCCAGCTCGTGCGCGGCGACTTCGGCACCACGCTCAGCGACACCCGCCCGGTCACCGAGGTCATCACGACCTTCGGCGCCGCGACCGTCGAGCTGGCGTTCTACGCGCTGATCGTCGCGTTCCTCGTCGGCATCCCGCTCGGCCTGGTCGCCGCGTACTTCCGCGACCGGGTGCCGGACGCGCTGCTGCGGGTGTTCGCGATCGTCTGCTACGCCACGCCCGTGTTCTTCGCGGGGCTCGTGCTCAAGCTCGTGTTCTCGGTGCAGCTCGACTGGCTGCCGGTGTCCGGGCGCGCGTCCACGCGGTCCGAGATCGCCATGCGCCGGCTGGACGACCCGACCGGCATCTACCTGATCGACGCCATCCGCACCGGCAACCCGGACATCGTCGTGGACGTCCTGCAGCACGCGATCCTGCCGGCCGTGACGCTCGGCCTGCTGACCGCCGGCGTGTTCCTGCGGCTCGTGCGCACCAACGTCATCGGCACGCTCGGCTCCGGCTACGTCGAGGCCGCGCGGTCCCGGGGCGTCCCGGAGCCCCGGCTGCTGCGCAAGCACGCGTACCGGCCGGCGCTCATCCCGATCGTCACGGTCATCGGCATGCAGATCGCCATGCTCCTGGTGGGCGCCGTGCTGACGGAGACCACCTTCGAGTGGCGGGGCCTCGGGTTCCAGATCTCCGAGTACCTGCAGGCCCGCGACTTCGTCGCCGTGCAGGGCATCGTCGTCATGCTCGCGGTGATCGTCGCCGTGACCAACTTCGTGGTCGACGTGATCGCCGCGCTGATCGACCCCCGGGTGAGGTACTGACATGGCCGCCACCACCGCCACCGCCCCCGTGACCGCCGGCCGGCCCCGGCGCTCCTGGCGCTCGCTGCCCGTCGTCCGCCAGCTGCGCCAGAGCGTCGGCCTGCAGCGCGGCATGCTCGTCGCCGGCCTCGCGCTCGTCGGCCTGCTGCTGGTCACCGCGGTGTTCGCCCCGCTGATCGCGCCGTACGGCTTCGCGCAGCTGCGGGACGCCGCCGGGCCGTTCGGCGCCCAGCAGCCGCCGTCCGCCGAGCACTGGCTCGGCACCACCGTCGGCGGGTACGACGTGCTGTCCCGGGTCATCTGGGGCTCGCGCACCGCCGTGCTCGTCATCCTCATCGCCATCGCCGCGTCGCTGTTCCTCGGCGTGCTGCTGGGGCTGGTGTCCGGGTACTTCGGCGGCTGGCTGGACCGGGTGCTCGTCGTCGCCGCGGACGCGATCTACGCGTTCCCGTCGCTGCTGCTGGCCATCGTGCTCGCCATCGCGATCAGCGGCGGGCAGGCGGACCTGATGGGCGGCGTGCTCGCCGCGGCGCTGTCGCTCATGGTCGTGTTCACCCCGCAGTACCTGCGGGTGGTCCGGGCCGAGACGATCCGGATCAAGTCCGAGGCGTTCGTCGAGTCCGCGCGCGTCATCGGGGCGGGCAACGGCCGGATCATGCGGGTGCACGTGCTGCGCAACGCGACGCGCACCCTGCCGCTGATCATCACGCTCAACGCGTCCGAGGCGATCCTCACGCTCGCGGGCCTCGGGTTCCTCGGGTTCGGCATCGAGCCCACGAAGGCGGCCGAGTGGGGCTACGACCTCAACCGCGCCATCGCGGACGTCACCTCCGGGATCTGGTGGACCTCCGTGGCCCCCGGCATCGCGATCGTGCTGTCCGTGCTCGGCATGACGCTGGTCGGCGAGTCGCTCAACGACCTGGCCGACCCCCGCCTGCGCACCCGGCGGGCCGCCGGCACCGACGACGGCGAGGTCGCCGCGACCTCCGTCGTGCCCGGCGGCGCGCTCACCGCGCCGGGCGGCATCGAGGGCCTGGAGCCCGGGACGGAGGACGGCCGATGACCGCCGCACCGCAGACGGCCGCCGCGGCGCCCGTCGTCGAGATCACCGACCTGTCCGTCACGTTCGCCACCGACGCCGGCGACGTCCGCGCCGTGGCCGGGGTGTCCCTGTCCGTGCACGCGGGCGAGGTGCTGGCCGTCGTCGGCGAGTCCGGCAGCGGCAAGTCCGTGACCGCCAAGACGATCCTCGGGCTGCTCCCGGAGACCGCCCGGGCCCGCGGCGCCGTCGTGCTGTCGTCGAAGGACGGCACCACCCGGTCCGACGTCGTCACCCTCGGCGGCGCCGGGCTGCGGCAGGTGCGGGGCCGGGACGCCGCGATGGTGTTCCAGGAGCCGTCGACCGCGCTGAACCCGGTGTACCCGGTCGGGTGGCAGATCATCGAGGGCCTGCGGGCCCACGGCCGGATCGGCCGCGCGGAGGCCCGGGCCAAGGCCGTCGAGATCCTGCGCAAGGTCGGCATCCCCGACCCGGAGCACCGCATCGACCACTACCCGCACCAGTTCTCGGGCGGCCAGAAGCAGCGCATCGTCATCGCGCAGGCGCTCGTGCTGGACCCGGGCGTGATCATCGCGGACGAGCCGACCACGGCCCTGGACGTCACGGTCCAGGCCGAGATCCTCGACCTCATCCGGCGCTGCCGGGACGAGTTCGGGGCGGCGGTCGTGCTCATCACGCACAACATGGGCGTCGTCGCCGACCTCGCCGACACCGTCGCGGTCATGTACCAGGGCGAGATCGTCGAGCGGGCGCCCGTGCGGCAGCTGTTCTCCGCGCCGGCGCACCCGTACACCCGGGCGCTGCTGGAGGCGGTGCCGCGCATCGGCGGCGGCAGCGCGCACGCACGGGCCCGGGCGCAGGCGCGGCCCGAGGGCTGGGCGGCGGCCACCCCGGTGGTGGCGGCCCGCGACCTGGAGATCACCTACCCCGGCCGGCTGCGGCAGCCGGGGTTCCGGGCGGTCGACGGGGTGTCCTTGGCGATCCGCCCGGGCGAGGTGGTCGGCCTGGTCGGCGAGTCCGGCTCCGGCAAGACCACCATCGGCCGCGCGATCGCGGGGCTGACCCGGGTCACCGGCGGCTCGCTGCAGGTGCTGGGGCTGGAGATGAACGGCGTGAAGGAGCGGGCGCTGCGCCCCGTCCGGCCGCGCATCGGGTTCGTGTTCCAGGACCCGGCGACGTCGTTCAACCCGCTGCTCACGATCGCCGAGTGCGTGGCCGAGCCGCTGGTCGTGCACGGCCGCGCGCGCGACGCCCGCGCGGCCCGGGAGCGGGTGGACGAGCTGCTCGAGTCCGTGCAGCTCCCGCGCGCGTACGGCGACCGGTTCCCGCACGAGCTGTCCGGCGGGCAGCGGCAGCGCGCGTCGCTGGCCCGGGCGCTGGCCCTCGACCCCGAGCTGCTCATCGCGGACGAGCCGACCTCCGCCCTGGACGTGTCGGTGCAGGCGCGGGTGCTGGAGCTGTTCGCCGAGCTGCAGGAGAGCCTCGGGTTCGCCTGCCTGTTCATCAGCCACGACCTCGCGGTGGTGGACCTGCTGGCCGACCGGATCGCCGTGCTGCACCGCGGGCGGCTGGTCGAGGAGGGCACCGGCGAGGAGGTGCTGGGCCACCCGCGCGAGGCGTACACCCGCCGGCTCCTGGCGAGCCTGCCGGTGCCGGACCCGGTGGAGCAGGCCGCCCGCCGGGAGGCGTGGCGCGCGCTGGGCTGAGCGGGCGCGGGCGCACGCGCACGCCGCGCGCACGGCACGGACGGGGCCGCCGGGAGACCAGATCTCCCGGCGGCCCCGTCGCGTTCCCCCCGCCGCCGTGCCGGTCGGGGCGGGTCGGGGCGGGTCGGGTCGGGACAGGGGGGGGTCGGGAATACCCCTGGGGGGTATAGGGTTGAGCGCAGTGGCGGGGCGCACCGTGCGCCCTCGCGACCGAGGGGAGCCGCGCGATGCACGGGTACACGAGCGACAAGGACGACTACCTCAAGCGCCTCAAGCGCATCGAGGGGCAGGTCCGCGGGATCGCCCGCATGGTCGACGAGGACGTGTACTGCATCGACGTGCTCACCCAGGTGGCCGCCGTCACCAAGGCGCTGCAGGCGGTGAGCATCGGGCTGGTCGAGGACCACCTGGGCCACTGCGTCGTGGACGCCGCCCGCCAGTCGCCCGAGGCCGGCGCCGAGAAGGTCCGCGAGGCCTCCGAGGCGATCGCCCGGCTCGTCCGATCCTGACCACCCGAGAGGAACCTCCCATGAGCCAGACCACCACGTTCTCCGTCGACGGCATGACCTGCGGCAACTGCGTCAAGCACGTCACCGAGGAGCTCGCCGCCCTGCCCGGCGTGACCGACGTGCAGGTGCAGCTCGTCACCGGCGGGTCCTCCCCGGTGACCGTCACCTCCGACGCCCCGCTGTCCGACGAGGCCGTCGCCGCGGCGGTGGACGAGGCCGGGTACGCCGTCACCCCCCGGGGGTCGCTGCTGTGACGGCCGACGACACCCGCCTCGACACCCCCGTCGCCCCCGTCGGCACGATCGACCTCGCCGTCGAGGGCATGACCTGCGCGTCCTGCGTCGCGCGGGTCGAGAAGCGCCTCAACCGCGTCCCCGGCGCCCGCGCCACGGTGAACCTCGCGCTCGAGTCCGCGCACGTCGAGCTCGCCCCGGCACCCGACGGCACGGTCCCCGACGCGTCCGCCCTGGTGGCGGCGGTCCAGGCGGCCGGGTACGACGCCCGCGTCACCGGGAACCGCACCCTCGGCGGCGCGCACGAGCACGGCGCGGCGACCGGCGCGCAGGCCGAGCACGACGCGCACGGCGAGCACGGCGACCACGCGGACCACGCGGACCACGGCGGTCACGCCGGGATGGACCCCGTCGAGCACGCCCTGTCCAGGCACAGCATGGCCCCCGGCCACGAGATGCAGCCCGACGAGGACACCTCCGCCCCGACCGACGCGCGCGGGACCGACCTGCGCCGGCGGCTGCGCGTCGCCGCGGTGCTCACCGTGCCGGTGCTGCTGCTGTCGATGGTCCCGGCGTGGCAGTTCCGCGGCTGGCAGTGGCTGGTCGCGGTCCTCGCCCTGCCGGTCGCCACCTGGGCGGCGTGGCCGTTCCACCGTGCGGCCGTCCGCGCGGCACGGCACGGCGCGTCGACCATGGACACGCTCGTGTCGATCGGCATCGTCGCGGCGACCGGCTGGTCGCTGTGGGCGCTGCTGCTCGGCGGCGCGGGCGAGCTCGGCATGACGATGACCCCGACCCTGTGGCCGCGCTCCGGTGCGGGCGACGCCGGGCACATGCCCGAGCTGTACTTCGAGGTCGCCGCCGTCGTCACCACGTTCCTGCTCGCCGGCCGGTACGCCGAGCACCGGTCCCGCCGCCGCGCCGGCGACGCGCTGCGCGCCCTGCTGGACCTCGGCGCGAAGGACGTCGCCCTGCTCGTCACCGGCCCCGACGGCCGGCGCACCGAGCAGCGCGTCCCCGTGGAGCGGCTGCGCGCGGGCGACGAGTTCGCCGTCCGCCCGGGCGAGAAGATCGCCACGGACGGCGTGGTCGTGTCCGGCAGCAGCGCCGTGGACACCAGCCTGCTGACCGGCGAGCCCGTCCCCGTGGACGTCGGGCCGGGCGACGACGTCACCGGCGCGACCCTCAACACCGGCGGCCACCTGGTCGTCCGGGCCACGAAGGTCGGCGACGACACCCGGCTGGCGCAGATCGGCCGGCTCGTGGCCGCCGCGCAGACCGGCAAGGCGCCCGTGCAGCGGCTCGCCGACCGGATCTCGGCGGTGTTCGTCCCCGTGGTGCTGGTGCTCGCGCTCGCGACGCTGGTCACCTGGCTGGTCAGCGGCGCGTCCGCGCAGGCGGCGTTCACCGCGGCGGTCGCCGTTCTGATCATCGCCTGCCCGTGCGCCCTGGGCCTGGCCACGCCGACGGCCCTGCTGGTCGGCACCGGCCGCGGCGCGCAGCTCGGGGTCCTCATCAAGGGCCCGGAGACGCTCGAGCAGACCCGCACCGTCGACACGGTCGTGCTGGACAAGACCGGCACGGTCACCGAGGGCCGGATGGCGCTCGTCGACGTGCTGCCGGCCGCCGGCGAGGACCGCGACACGGTGCTGCGCCTGGCCGGCGCGGTCGAGGGGCTCGCCGAGCACCCGATCGCCCGGGCCGTCGCGGACGCGGCGGGCGCGCTCGCCCCGGCACCCGCGGGCGTCGGCGGCGACGGGGTCGCGATCGGGTCGGACCAGGTGCTCGACTTCCGCGCGGAGGCCGGGCACGGCGTCACCGGCGTCGTCCGGACCGCGCACAGCGGCGTCGGGCTGTCCCACCGCGTGCTGGTCGGGCGGCCCGCGTGGCTCACGGGCCAGGGCGTCACGCCCGCCGACGACCTCGCGCAGCGGTTCGCCGCCGCGGAGGCCGACGGGGCGACCGCCGTCATGGTCGCGTGGGACGGCGCCGCCCGCGGCGTGCTCGTGCTGCGCGACCCGGTGAAGGCCACGTCCGCCGAGGCGGTCGCCGACCTGCGGGCCCTGGGCCTGCGGCCGGTGCTGCTCACCGGCGACAACGCCGGCGCGGCCCGTGCGGTCGCCCGGGAGGTCGGCATCGACGAGGCGGACGTCATCGCCCAGGTGCTGCCCGCCGACAAGGTCGACGTGGTCGCGCGCCTGCAGTCCGAGGGCCGCCGCGTCGCGATGGTCGGCGACGGCGTGAACGACGCGGCCGCGCTCGCGACCGCCGACCTCGGCCTCGCGATGGGCACCGGCACGGACGTGGCCATCGAGGCCGCCGACGTGACCCTCGTCCGGGGCGACCTGCGGTCGGCCGCGCAGGCGGTGCGGCTGTCGCGCCGCACGCTGCGGATCATCAAGCAGAACCTGTTCTGGGCGTTCGCCTACAACGTCGCGGCCATCCCGCTCGCGGCGCTCGGCCTGCTGAACCCGATGATCGCGGGTGCCGCCATGGCGTTCTCGTCGGTGCTGGTCGTGACGAACTCCCTGCGGCTGCGCCGGTTCGCCTGACCCCGCGCCGCGCGGGCGCCGCCCCGGGAGCCCCCACGGGCCCCGGGGCGGCGTCGAGCCGCTACGGTGCCCTCGTGCGCCCTGCGGCGCACACCCCCGCCGACCGCGAAGGAGGGCCTGCCGTGCCCGCGTCCCGACCCGTCCTCGAGATCGCCGTGCAGGACCTCGCGGGGTACCGCGTCGCGGCCGACGCGGGCGCCGCGCGGACCGAGCTGTGCAGCGCCCTCGCGGCCACCGGCGGCCTCACCCCGAGCGCCGGCCTGCTCGCCGCCGTCCTGGCCGACCGCGACGCCCGCGGGGCGGGCGCGCCCGGCGTGCACCCCCTGATCCGGCCGCGGCCGGGCTCCTTCGTGTACGACGCCGACGAGGTCGACGTCCAGGTGCGCGACGTGGCGGCCGCGGTGGCGGCGGGTGCGGACGGCGTCGTGGTCGGCACCCTCACCGCCGACGGCCGCGTGGACACCGCGGCCCTGGCCGCGCTGGTGGCCGCCGCCCAGGGCCGGGAGGTCACGTTCCACCGGGCGGTCGACTCGGTGGACGACCCGCTCGCCGTGCTCGACGCCCTCGCAGCGGCCGGCGTGACGCGCGTGCTGTCCTCCGGCGGGGCGGCCCGCAGCATCGACGGGGTCCGGCGGCTGGCCGCGATGGTCGAGCACACCGCGGGCGCCGTGCAGGTCATGGCCGGCGGCGGCGTGCGGCCCGTCGACATCGGCGCGCTCACGGCCGCGGGCGTGGACGCGGTGCACCTGTCCGCGAGCCGCCCGGTCGCCGGGGACGGCGGCCCCGGCGGCGGCGGTGCGTCCGGGCACACCGTGACCGACCCGGCCGTCGTCGCCGAGGCGGTCGCGGCGCTCGCCCGCGCCTGACGGGCCCGGCGCCACCCGCGCCGGACGCGCGATCGGCGCCCGCCGCTACGGTGGGCCGCATGGCGATCATCCACCAGGCCACGCTCGTCCCGTCCAAGGCCGACCTCGTCGCCGCCTGGCTGCCCGGGTGCCCGTGGTTCGGCCGGCCGGCCACGGCCGTGCGGCCCGTCGCGGCGTACCGCTTCGACGACCCGGCCGGAGAGGTCGGCATGGAGTCGCACCTGCTCGACGTGGACGGCCGGCTGGTGCACGTCCCGCTGACCTACCGCGGCGCGCCGCTCCCGGGCGCCGAGGAGCACCTGGTGGGCACGATGGAGCACTCCGTGCTCGGCACCCGCTGGGTGTACGACGCCCCGGCGGACCCGGTCTACCGGGACGAGGCCGCCCGGGTGGTGCGCGAGGCCGGCACCGAGGTCCGCCTGCTCGTCGAGACGCCCGACGGCCCCGTGGAGCGGGAGCCGACGATGCGGGTGCGCGGCAGCGGCGGCGGCCCGGCGGACGGGGAGCCCGACGTCGTGCGGTTCCCGGAGCCCGGACCGGTCCCCGCCGACGGCGTGCTCACCGGCACCTGGCCCGGTCAGGACGAGCCGGTGGTGCTGGTGCGGCTGGTCCGCGCCAGGGGCTGACGCCGGGGCCCGCGGCACGTCGGGGGCTGACGCCGGTCCGGCGGCGCGCCGGGATGTGCCGGGGTGCGCCGGGGGTGCGTGGCGCCGACCGGGCCGGGCTAGCCGCCCTGCCCGACCTACCGGAAGCGGCGGCCCTCGTCGCGGCGGTAGGCGAGCACCGCGAGCGCCGCGAACACCGCGGTCCACGCCAGCAGCACCGGCAGCGCCGCGGTGGACCCCTCGGCCCCCGTCGTCACCTGCACGGCCAGGTCGCGCGCGGCCCGGGACGGCAGGCCCTGCGAGATCACGTCGAGCCACCGCGGGAAGACCTCCGGCGGCATGAACAGCCCGCCGGCGAACGCGAGCGGGAACAGCGTCACCTGCACGACCGCGATCGCGGCCTTCGCGGGCAGCGCGTACCCGATCGCCAGGCCCAGCAGCGTGAACGGCACCGCCACCACGGGCACCATGGCCAGGCCGCCGAGGGCCCGCGCCGGCGTGGTCGACGCGGACGTCAGCAGCAGCGCGACCACCAGCACCGGCACCTGCGCCAGCAGGCAGAACGCCACCCCGTTCGCGATCCGCCCGGCGAGCCGCGGGCCCGCGCCGGCGGGCAGCGTGCGCACGTACGGGTCGAACGCGAGCTGCCGGTCCTCCGCCACCCCGACGCCCAGGGTGAACAGGCACGACGACATCACGGCGAAGGTCCCCAGCTGGACGACCGCCGCGACGGCGACGAGCGGCACGTCGGCCACGGAGCGCTGCGGGACGACGAAGAACAGCAGCGCCAGCGCGGGGAACACCAGGTTCCCGATCAGCGCGATCGGCACGCGCACGGTCTCGCGGACCTGGAACCGGGTGTGCAGCCAGGCGAGCCGCCACCAGGACGGCATCGTGGTCGGGGCGGTGGCGGTCATCGGGCGTCCTCCGGGGCGGTGGCGGTCAGGGCGAGGAAGGCCTCCTCGAGGGAGGCGCCGCGGACCTCCAGGTCACGGAACGGCACGTCCGCGTGCACGAGCGCGCGCACGACCGCGTCGGCGTCGGACGCGAGCAGCACGGTCCGGTCGCCCTCGCGGCGGGTGCCGAGGACGCCGGGCAGGGCGGCCACGCGGGGCTCGTCCTCGGGCGGCACGGCGAGCAGCACCCGGCGGGCGGCCGCCAGGGACAGCACCGCCGACAGGTCGTCGTCCACCAGGACCCGGCCCGACCCGATGACGACGACCCGGCGGGCGAGCGCCTCGATCTCCTCCAGGTAGTGGCTGGTGACGACGACCGTCGCGCCGTCCGCCTGGTAGTCGCGCAGCGCCTGCCACAGCACGTGCCGCCCCTCGACGTCGAGGCCGGTGGTGGGCTCGTCCAGCAGCACCAGCCGCGGCCGGCCCACGAGCGACAGCGCGACCGCGAGCCGCCGGCGCTGGCCGCCCGACAGGCCGCCGGTCTGCCGGCGCGCCAGGTCGGTCAGGCCGAACCGCTCGAGCACCTCGCCGCGCGGCATCGGCGCCGGGTAGTGCCCGGCCACGAGGTCGACGACCTCGCCGACGCGCAGCGTCTCGGGCAGCCCCGTCTCCTGCGGCGTCGTGCCCAGGGCGGTGCGCGCGGCCGGGTCGCGGGGGTCCGCGCCGAACAGCCGGACGGTGCCGGCGTCCGGGCGGCGCAGCCCGGTCAGCAGCGCGAGCAGGGTCGACTTGCCGGCGCCGTTCGGGCCCAGCAGGCCGACCATCTCGCCCGCGCCGATCTGCAGCGACACGTCGTCCAGCGCGGTGACCGGCCCGTACCGGCGGGTGACGTGGTCCAGCTCGGCCAGGGCGCCGGCGCTCACCGGGCACCCCCCAGCAGCGCGGTCAGCGCCGCGGTGTACCGCTCGAACGCGGCGCGGCCGGTCGCCGACAGCTCGACGTAGGTCACGGGCGTGCGCCCCTCGAAGGTCTTCTGCACGGTCACGTACTCGGCCTCTTCCAGCTTGCGGAGGTGGGTGGACAGGTTGCCCGCGGTCATGTCGAGCAGCTGCTGCAGCCGCGGGAAGGTCAGGCGGTCCCCGGGCGCGAGCGCCGCGAGGGTGGCGACGACGCGCAGCCGCGACTGCGCGTGGATGACGGGGTCGAGGTCGGCGCCGGTCATCCGCGGCGCCGGCCCCGGGCCTGGACGACCAGCGCCCCGACGGCCATGCCCCCGCCGCCGGCCAGGGCCATCACCGCGAACGTCCCCGGCAGCCCGGCGAGCGTCGCCGCGCCGGCCACCAGCGCCATCCAGACGCCGAGCACGTACTGCGCGCGGTCCTGCCACAGCGCCCCGCCGGCCATGTACAGGACGGCGACGATCAGCGCGGACACCGCGTTGGCGAGCAGCGTGACCGTCGAGCCCGGGAGCCCGGTCGACGCCACGCCCGCGATCAGCACCTGCGCGGCCGTGAACGCCACGGGCCACGACCAGCCGTAGTACCGGCCCGCGCGCCGGCTCACCCCGGCCAGCCCGGACATCCGGCGCGTCGAGTGCACGATCGTCGTCACGACCGCCCCGGCGATCAGCACGCCGAACAGCCCCCACGCCCACCCCGGCGGCGCGCCGTGCCGTGCGGTCGCCCACAGCACCCCGTACCCGATCCCCCAGGCACCGGCCCACACGCCGAGGATCAGCCGGTCGTCCGTGTACGCGGTGTGCCGCACCCGGGCCTGCTGCGCCGCGATGATCCCCCGCGCGACGGCAGGATCGAGCACCTCGCCGTCACCCGCCCCCGCATCGGCACCGTCACCCGTCCCCGCACGCTCCGTTCGGAGACTCCGACGGACCATCGGAGGTACCGGCGTGCCATCGGAGGTGTCCGCAGACCACCCCGAATGCTGCTCGGAGTCTCCGACGTGGTGCGGGTCGGGGTGGGAGGGGGGTGCGGGGGGCATCGGGGGCTCCGGGGGTGGGTGCGCGGGAGGTTTGTGGTGCAAAGTAGTTGGTGCAGGCGGTGCGGCGCAAGGAGCACGGGGCGTGCTCAGCGGGGATTCAGGCGGCGTGCAGGCGGGGCGCCTACGCTGCCCGCGTGACCTCCGACGCGCCCGGACCGCCCGCGACGGGCGGCTCCTCCCCCGCTCCCGGGACGCCGGGCGCCCGCGCGACTCCCGCACGACCCGACGCGCCGGGCGCACCCGCGGCGTCCTCCGCACCCGCGGACTCCTCCGCGAGCGCGCCGGCCTCCCCCGTACCCCCGCCCTCCCCTGCACCCGAGGCGTCCGCGCGGGGGCGCGCTCCGGGGGCGCCGCCGGTGTCGGACCGGGCGTGGCGGCGACGGCTGACCGCGGAGGTGTGGATCGTCCTGGGCCTGTCGCTCGGGAAGTCCGGGGTGTACGCGCTGGTGAACATCATCGCGCGGCTGACCGAGGACACGCCGCTGGCCCAGCAGTCCGCGACGCTGAACGCCAGCCGGTCCCCGCGCCCGTACCTGGACCTGACGTACCAGCTGCTGCAGATCGGTTTCGCGCTGGTGCCGGTGGCGCTCGCGCTGTACCTGCTGTCGGCGAACGGTCGCAGCGCGGTGCGGCGGATCGGGCTGGACGGCACGCGCCCGGGCCGGGACCTCGGCGTGGGCGTGGGGCTGGCGGCGCTGATCGGGCTGCCGGGCCTCGGGCTGTACGTGGTGGGCCGGGCCCTGGGGATCACCGTGGAGGTGCACGCGGCCGCGCTGGGCGCCGCGTGGTGGACGGTCCCCGTGCTGGTGCTGGCGGCGTTGCAGAACGCGCTGCTGGAGGAGGTCGTCGTCGTCGGCTACCTCATGGAGCGGCTGCGGGACCTGCGCTGGCGCACCCCGGCGATCCTGGCGACGAGCGCGCTGGTCCGGGGCTCGTACCACCTGTACCAGGGCATCGGCCCGTTCGTCGGGAACGTCGTCATGGGCCTGGTGTTCGCGGAGTACTACCGCCGCAGCCGGCGCACGATGCCGCTCGTGGTCGCGCACACCGTGCTCGACGTGGTGGCGTTCGTCGGGTACGCGCTCGTCCCCGCGGAGTGGCGCGAGGCCCTGGGGATCCGCTGACCGTCAGGCGACGGGCGCGCGGCCGGCGGCGGCGATCTGGCGGCCGAGCGAGCGGGTCGCGAACCCGGTCACCAGGAGCACCACGCCGGCGACGAACGCGAACAGCCCGTACACGGTGACGATGACGTCGACCGTCCCCTGCGGCCGGATGGCCAGCAGCAGCCCGAACAGGAACCCCACGAGGCCGAACACCAGCGTCCCGGACCACGCCAGGTCCCGCGCCCGGTACTGCGTGACCGCGACGACCACCGCGGTGACCCCGAGCACCAGCACCCACAGCGCGAGCAGGTAGAACAGCACGAGCGCCGTGACGCCGGGCCACAGCATGATGACGACGCCGAACGCGATGCTGACGACGCCCTCGGTGACCAGCCAGCCGAAGCCCGGCCGCCCGCGTGCCAGCAGCGCCTGCATCAGCACGACCGCGCCGTCCACGACGGCGAAGACGCCGAACACCCACACGAGCGCGACCAGCGTGCCGAGGGGCTCGACGAGCAGCAGCAGCCCCAGCACGATCATCAGCAGCCCGCGCAGCACCGGCAGCCACCAGACCGACCGCAGCACCGCCGCGAGCCGCCCGTCCCCGTCCTGCGACACGTGCGCCCCCCGTCGTCGAACGGCCGCGGACCGCGCCCGCGCCCCCTGCCGGTCACGCTAGCCCCCGCGGGTCATCCTCGCGACGGAGAGCCGGGCGGGCGGCCTCATCCTCGAGGACGGATTCCGCGCCCGGACGGCCCGCGGACCCGCTGACGGGGAGCCGCGCTGCCTAGACTGCAGGTCATGCCCGACGCCTCGACCAGCGCGCCGGCCGCGCCCGGTCGACCGGACGGGCCCGCGACGGGCGCGCGCACCCGGCCCGCGGACGGGCTCACCCGCCCGCAGGTGCTGGACACCCCCGAGGTCCGGGTGCACCACCCGAGCGACCTGCTGGGCGTGGTGCTCAGCCTGCTGGGCGCGGTCGCGATCATGGTGCTGGCGACGTACGCGCACAACACCACGACGGGCGTCGCGGAGGACGTGCAGGGCTTCGCCGCGCTGCTGCGGCAGATCCTCATCGTGCCGGTGGCGCTGCTCGAGACGATCGTGACCTTCGTCGTCCCGATCGCGGTGATGGCGGAGCTCGCGTTCCGGCGCCTGGGCCGGCAGATGATCGAGGCGTCGGTCGCCGCGATCGTCGCCGTGCTGGTGACGTCCACCGTGGCGTGGCTCGTGGAGCACCTCGGCTCGGACCAGCTGCTGGCCGGGCTGTCGGTGCGGATCCGCGGCGAGCTGACCCTGACGATCCCCGGGTACATCGCGCTGATCGCGGGGCTGCTGACGGCGACGGGCCCGCGCGCCCGCCGGCGCACCGTGTCGTGGTCCTGGAACCTGGTGTGGGTCGCCGTCGGCGTCATGGTGGTGACCGCGGGCGTGTCGCTGCCGGGCGTGGCGATCGCGCTGCTCATCGGGCGCGCGACCGGGCAGGGCGTCCGGTACGTGTCGGGCGTGAAGTCGGAGCGCGCGTACGGCGCGAGCCTCGTCGCGGGCATCCGGCGCACCGGCTGGCGGCCCAGCCTGCTGGAGCGGGTGCCCGGCGAGGACGAGGAGGACGCCGACGAGGACACCCCCGGCACGCCGGCGTCCCGCGCGGTGCTGCGGTACGCGGACCACCGCGTCTACGAGATGACCACCGAGGACGGCCGGCAGCTCGACGTGCTGGTGCTCGACGGCGACCGGCAGGTCGTGGGCTTCCTCAGCCGGCTGTGGCGGTCGCTGCGCCTGCGGGGCCTGGACGGGCGCTCGGTCGTGTCGCTGCGGCAGGCCGCGGAGCGCGCCGCGCTGCTGTCGTACACGGCCACGGAGGCCGGGGTCCGGGCGCCGGCGCTGCACGGGATCGCCGAGGCGGACTCCTCGATGATCCTGGTGCAGGACCGCGTCCCGGACGCGGTGCCGCTCGCGGACCTCGACCCGGACGCCGTCACCGACGAGGTGCTGCGCGCGATCTGGGAGCAGCTGGGCACCGCGCACGCCGCCGGCCTGGCGCACCGCGCGCTCACCGCGGACGTGATCCTGGTGTCGGGCGACCCCGCGTCCCCCGCGGTGTGGCTGATCGGGTGGGAGCAGGGCGACGTCGCGTCCTCCGACCTCGCGCAGCGCATGGACCGGACCCAGATGGTGGCGCTGCTGGCGCTGCGGGTCGGGCCGGCCCGGGCGCTGGAGTCCGCCGCCGCGGTGCTGCCGGAGGCCGACATCGCGGCGATCGGGCCGCTGCTGCAGACCATCACGCTGCCGCGCCGGACCCGCGAGGACCTGCGCGCCCACAAGGAGGTGCTGGCCGAGCTCCGCGCGGCCCTCGTCGCCCGCCTGCCGGAGGCGGACGTGGAGCCGGTGCAGCTCATCCGGTTCGGCGCGCGCACGGTGCTGACGATCCTGCTGACGACGGCGGCCGTGATCGTCGTCCTCACCTCGATCAACCTGCAGACGATCCTCGACGCGCTCGGCTCGACCGACTGGCGGCTGAGCGTGCTGGCGTTCGCGTTCGGCATGGCGTCGCTGTTCGGCGCCGCGCTGTCGCTGGTCGCGTTCTCGCCGGTGAAGGTGCCCCTGTGGCGGGCGACCATCGCGCAGTCCGCGGCGACGTTCGTGGCGCTCGCGGCGCCCGCGGGGATCGGCCCGGCGGCGCTGAACCTGCGCCTGCTCACCCGGCGCGGCACCTCGGCGTCGCTCGCGACCGCCACCGTCGCCCTCGTGCAGGTGGCGCAGTTCGTCGTGACCCTGCTGCTGCTGCTCGGCCTGTCGGTCGCGTCCGGCACCAACCAGCTGGAGCGGTTCACGATCTCGCCCGCCGTGGTCATCGCGGTCGGCGTGCTGGCGGCGCTCGTGGCCTCGACGCTCCTGGTGCCCGCGGTGCGCAAGTGGGTGGCCGCGAAGACGCTCCCGACGCTGCAGCAGACCTGGCCCCGGCTGATCGAGATCGTCGGCCAGCCGACCCGCCTCGCCCTGGGCCTGGCCGGGAACGTGCTGACGACCTTCGGGTACGTGCTGGCGTTCGAGGTCTGCCTGCGCGCGTTCGGGCAGGAGCTGTCGCTCGTCCAGGTCGCGATCGTGTTCCTCGCGGGCAACACCGCGGGTTCCATCGCCCCGACCCCGGGCGGCATCGGCACGACGGAGATCGCCCTGGCCGGCGCGCTCAGCGTCGTCGGCATCAACCCCGGTGTCGCCACGTCGGTCGCCGTGCTGTTCCGCGTGCTGACCTACTGGCTGCGGATCCCGGTGGGCTGGGCGGCCATGCGGTACCTGCAGCGCGTCGGCGAGCTGTAGGGGCGCGCGACCGCGGTCAGGACGCGGAGGTGCACTCCCGCTGGGCCGGGACGTGGTCGCCGTGCGTGGCGAGCGACGCCGCGGTGCGGGTCCAGGTGCTGAGGCGGGAGGCGAAGCGGGCGCCGTCGGGCCGCATCTCGGCGGTGCGGTCGCGCTCGGCCGGCTCGTAGAAGCCGCGCTGTTCCATGGCAGATCCCTCGTTCGGCAGCCCGGCTGACCTGCGGGGGTCCCGTGGCTTTGCGTCCCCTCCTCGCGGAGGGTTTGCCCTTGTCGCTGACGGCTCCGACTGTAGGCCCGGCGCCACGGCGACGGAAGGGGTCGCGGGTGAAAATCTCGGACAGACCTCTCATTTCACCCACTCAGCCCAAATCGGACACCAACGGGGTACGCGGGAACCCCGCGGCGCCCGTCCCCGGCGCCCGTCCGCGGCACCCGTCCGCGGCGCCCGTCCCCGGCGCGTGCCGCCGCCGGGGTCAGCCCTGCGGGACCGCGCGCAGGAAGCGCTCGAGCAGCGGGCCCGACGTGGTCGACCCGAAGTCGCCGGTCGCGACGAACACCGCAACCGCCAGGTCGCCGTACCCGGCGATCATCCAGGCGTGGTTCTTCAGGTCGGCGCCGGACCCGTACTGCGCGGTGCCCGACTTCGCGATCACCTCGGCGCCGGGCACGTCCTGCAGGAAGTCCCCGCCGCCCTCGGTGACGACCGCGCGCATCATCGCCCGCAGGGCGTCGGCCTCCGCGGCGGTGAGCGGCTGGGCGGGGGCCGAGGGCGCGGCCGGGGTGGACGCCGCGGACGGGGCGGCCGTGGCCGAGGCGTCCCCGGTCGCGGCGTCGCCCGCCCCGCCACCCAGCACGAGCCGCGGCGTCACCCGGGCGCCGGCCACGACCGACGCGGCGACCGTCGCCATGCCCAGCGGGGTGGCCTGCACGCGGGCCTGGCCGATCATCGACGCGGCGTGGTCGGTGCCGCCGGCCTCGTCGCCCGGCACGGACCCGAGCGTCGCGGCGAACCCGAGGTCGGCGTCCGCGACCAGCCCGAGCGAGGCGGCGGCGTCGGTGAGCGCCTGCTGGGGCACCTGGCCCGCCGCGGTGAGGAACGCGGTGTTGCAGGACTCCGCCACGGCCGTCCGCAGCGGGATGTCCCCGAGGGCGGCCGCCGGGTAGCCCGGGTAGTTCTGGAACTCCCGCCCGTCCACCGTGGCGGTCGGGGGGCACGTCACGGTGCTGTCCGGGGTGAGCCCGGCCCGCAGCAGCGCGAGCGACGAGACGACCTTGAACGTGGAGCCCGGCGCGTACAGGCCGAGCGTCGCGGTGGACATGCCGCCCCCGCCCGGGCCGCTCGCCGCCGCGAGCACGTCGCCGGTCGACGGCCGGATCGCGACCACGGCGCTCGCGACGTCCGCGATGCCCGCGACGACGTCCTCGGCCGCCTGCTGCACCGCGGGGTCGAGCGTGGTCCGCAGCGGCTCGCCCACCTGTGGTTCCACGTGGAACAGCTGGCGCTCCTGCGCGTCGCCGGCCGTGGCGACGACGGTCAGCCCCGGCAGGCCCCGCAGCTGCTCGTCGAACTGGCGCTGCAGGCCGCCGAGGCCGGTGAGGTCCCCGCCGACGACGGCGCCGTCCGACGCCTCGACGATCTCGGCCGTGGCGGGCCCGACGGTGCCGAGCACCGGCCGCGCGAACGCCCGGGTCGGCGCGAGCGGCAGGGTCGCCGCGACGGCGTTCACGCCCGGCAGCGCCGACAGCCCGGCCACGTCGTACGCCGGGTCCCCGTCGCGGACCACGATCGCCTCGACGAACGCCTTCGGGCCCGCGGCGGCGACCTGCCCGGCGAACGCGTCGGCGTCCAGCCCCAGGGCGCCGGCGAGCCCCCGCGCGGCGGCGTCGGCCTGCTCGGGCGCGACGCGCGTCTTGTCGATGCCGATGCGGCGCACGGGCCGGTCCTCGACCAGCACGGCGTCCCCCGCGCCGAGCACCTGCGCGCGGTCCGCCTGCACCCGGTGGACCTGCAGGGTTTCCCCCGCCGCGAGGTCGGGCGCGAGCGCGAGCGTGCTCCAGCGGGCGCGCCACTCGTCGTCCACCCGCACCAGGCCGGCGTGCGTCGTGTAGGTCCAGTCGCTGTCGCTGCTGTCGACGTCCCAGGTGAAGGTGAGCTCGACGCCGGCCGCGTCCTCGTCGTCGGCGGCGGGGACCACGTCGCCGGCGGTGACCTCGGGCTCCCACGGGTCGAGCCCCGCGTACGCGGCGGTCCGCTGCTCGGCCGCCTCCGCCGCGGTCGCGCCGTCGAGCGCCACCGAGCCGAAGTCACCGGAGGCGATCGCCGCGGCGAACGCGTCCGCGGCGTCCTGCCGCTCGTCGCCGCCGCCGGAGCACGCCCCGAGCGCGCCCACGAGACCGGCAACGGTCAGGACGCCGACCGGGCCGTGCCACCACCGGCGCCCCACCGCCCCGGCGCGCCGCACCGCACCGTCCGGCCGCACCGCACCGCCCCGTCGCACCGCACCGTCCGCCACCACAGTCCCCCCGAGCACCGGCTCCACCTCGTCCTCGTCGCTCCCGGCCGCGTCCGGGCCAGGGTCAGCCTAGGGACCCGGACCTGGGACGACGCCCCGTTCCGCGCCCGAGTTCGCGCAGGTCCTGTGCCGGACCCGTGCGCACCGCGCAGCGGTTGACGCACCCGGCCGGGTCCGCCTGGAATGGGGCGATGTCGCCTCCCGCGCGCACCGCCACCGCCCGCCGTCCCCGCACGCCCCGCTGATGGACGCGGAGACCTGGGGCAACATCGGCCTCGTCCTGCTGTTCATCCTGGTCGGCGGGGTGTTCGCCGGCACGGAGATCGCGCTGGTCTCGCTGCGGGAGAGCCAGATCAACCAGATGGAGCGCCAGGGCGGCCGCGGCGCGCGCGTCGCCGCCGTCGCCCGGGACCCCAACCGGTTCCTGGCCGCCGTCCAGATCGGCGTGACCGTCGCCGGCTTCTTCTCCGCCGCGTACGGGGCGTCGACGATCGCCCCCGACTTCGCCCCGGCCATCGAGGCGCTCGGGGTGCCCGCGGGCCCGGCCGGCACGCTCGCGCTCGTGGTCCTGACGCTGGTCATCGCCTACCTGTCGCTCGTGCTGGGCGAGCTGGTGCCGAAGCGGATCGCCCTGCAGAGCTCCGCCCGCGTCGCCCTCGCGGTCGCGCCGCCGCTCGACCGGTTCGCCACGCTCATGCGGCCGGTCATCTGGCTGCTGTCCCGGTCGACGAACCTGCTGGTGCGGCTGTTCGGCGGGGACCCGCAGGCGACGTCCGAGGAGATGTCGGAGGCCGAGCTGCGCGACCTCGTGATCGCGCACCAGGGCCTCCCCGAGGACGAGCGGCGGATCCTCGGTGACGTGTTCGAGGCGACCGACCGCTCCGTGGCCGAGGTGATGCGGCCCCGCGGCGAGGTGCACTTCCTCGAGGCCGACCTGCCGCTCACGGCCGCGCTAGACCGCGTGCGCGACCAGCCGTGGTCCCGCTACCCCGTCACGGGCGAGGACTTCGACGACGTGCTCGGGTTCCTGCACATCCGCGAGCTGCTGGACACCCCGGCCCGGCCCGGCGTGCGGGTGCGGGACGTCATGCGGGAGATCGTCGTGCTGCCGGGCACCAACAAGCTGCTGCCCTCGCTGTCGAGGATGCGCCGCGAGGGCGTGCACATCGCCGTCGTGGTGGACGAGTACGGCGGGACGGACGGCATCGTCACGCTGGAGGACCTGGTCGAGGAGCTGGTCGGCGACATCCGGGACGAGTACGACATGCCCGGGTCGTCGGGGGCGGAGGCCCGCGAGGGCGCCCGCGGGTCGTACGACGCGGGCATCACCATCGAGGAGTTCACGGAGCTGACCGGCGTCCGGCTCGCGGACGGGCCGTACGAGACGGTCGCGGGCTACGTGATCGCGCGGCTGGGGCGGCTCGGCCTGGTCGGGGACGCCGTGGACGTGGACGGGCACCGCATCGAGGTCACCGCCGTCGACGGGCGGCGCATCGCGCGGGTGCGCCTGGTGCCGCCGCCCGAGGACCCGGCCCCGGCGGCCTGACCGTCCGCGGGCCGGGCCCGCAGCCGGGTGCGCACGCCCGGGGTTCGGGTGGCGGGGCGGGGTGGCGTGGCTCACCCTGGTACCGCCCACCGCACCTCGCACCCCCGGGGAGGACGAGACCATGACCGCCGACCGGCACCGGATCGAGCTCGACCCCTCCCCCGCCTCGGTCGCCGCCGGACGCCGCTGGGCACGGTCGGAGGCCGACCTCGCGCACGCCGGTCCCGACGCCGCCGAGACGCTCGAGCTGCTGACGTCGGAGGTCCTGACCAACGCCGTCGTGCACACCCGCGCGCGCCGGCGGATCGCGCTGACGGCCGAGCGCCGCGACGACTGCGTGCGCGTCGCGGTGAGCGACCAGGACCCCACGCTCCCCGTCGTGCGTCCGGGCAGCGTCGCGCGGGTCGGCGGCAACGGCATGCGCCTGGTGGCGGCGCTGGCGTCGCGCTGGGGCATCGACCTGCACCCGGGCGGCGGCAAGACGGTCTGGTTCGAGACGCCGGTGGGCGCGCTGGCGTGACCCGCGGCGGCGGGGTGCGGGTCGCGGCGGAATGCCGGGCGGCCGGCCGGGGTTCGCAGACGGTATGAAGGCTGTCGCGTACGAGACGTTCGGTGGTGCCGAGGTGCTGCGGGTGGTGGACCGCCCGGAGCCGCACGTCGGCCCCGACTCGGTGCTGGTCAAGGTGGTCGCCGTGGGGCTGAACCCCGTGGACTACAAGATCCGCGAGGGGTACCTGCAGGGGCTGATCGACACCCACCTGCCCGCCGTCCCCGCGTGGGACGTGGCCGGCGTGGTGGTGAAGCCCGGGCTGGACACCCCGGAGCTGGCCGCGGGCGACGAGGTGCTCGCCTACGCCCGCAAGGACGTGGTGTCCGACGGCACGCTCGCCGAGTACGTGTCCGTGCCCGTGCGGACCGCCGCGAAGAAGCCGGCCGGGCTGTCGTTCGAGCAGGCCGCCGCGCTGCCCCTCGCCGGGCTGACCGCGCTGCAGACCGTGCGCCGCTCCGGGCTGGCGGCCGGGCAGACGGTGCTCGTGCACGCCGCGGCCGGCGGGGTCGGCTCGATCGCCACGCAGCTCGCCGTCCACGCGGGCGCGCGGGTGGTCGGCACCGCGTCCCCGGGCAACCACGACTACCTGCGGGGCCTGGGCGCCGAGCCGGTCGCGTACGGCGACGGCCTGGTCGAGGCCGCCCGCGCGCTCGCGCCCGGCGGCTTCGACGTGATCCTCGACTACGTCGGCGGGCAGGCCGTCGACACCGCGCCGGCCCTGCTGGCGCCGGGCGGCACGGTCGTGTCCATCACGGACGCGCGCGCCCGGGACGAGCTCGGCGGCCAGTACGTGTGGGTGCGCCCGGACACCCGGGACCTCGCCGAGCTCGCGGACCTCGCGGCGCGCGGGATCGTGCAGGTCGAGGTCTCGCAGACGTTCGACCTGGACCACGCCGCCGACGCCTACCGCGCCCTGGAGACGGGCCACACGCGCGGCAAGATCGTCGTCCGCGTCTGAGTCAGACGGCGCGGGCGGCCAGCAGGTCGCGGGTCACGGGGTGCCGGGGTGCGTCGAACACCCCGGCCACCGGGCCCTCCTCGACGACGGCGCCGGCGCTGAGCACGAGCACCCGGTCGCACACGCGCCGCACCACCCCCAGGTCGTGCGACACCAGCACCATCGCCACGCCGGAGTCCCGCCGCAGCTCGACGAGCAGGTCGAGGATCGCCGCCTGCACCTGCACGTCGAGCGCGGACACGGGCTCGTCCAGCACGAGCACCCGGGGACGCGTGGCCAGCGCCCGGGCGATCGCGACCCGCTGCCGCTGACCGCCCGACAGGGTGCGGGGCCGGCGGTCGAGCACCGCGGCGGGCAGGTGCACGCGGGCGAGCAGCGCGACGGCGGCCGCGTCGCCGGCGTGCGCGCGTCGTGCC
>JAEWGQ010000023.1 GCA_023388235.1 Actinomycetes bacterium
CGACGTCCTCGGCGTACCGCGCGACGCGGTGCGGCTCGCGCAGGTCCGCGGCCTGCGCGACGATCCGCGGGAAGTCGGCGAGCAGGCCGAGCAGGACGGCCTCCGACTCGTGGTCGAGCAGCGAGCCGTCGAACCCGTCCTCGCGGCGCACCCCGGCCTCGGCGGCGTTGCGGGCGACCGCGGCCGTGCGGGCGTGGGCGTACTGGACGTAGAAGACGGGGTTCTCGTTCGTCGCCCTGGCGAGCAGGTCGAGGTCGAGGTCGATCTGCTGGTCCGACGAGGAGCGCGACAGCGCGTAGCGGGCGGCGTCGACGCCGACGGCCTCGACGAGGTCGTCGATCGTGATGATCGTGCCCGCGCGCTTCGACATCCGGACGGGCTCGCCGTTGCGCACGAGGTTGACGAGCTGGCCGATGAGCAGCTCGAGGTTGACGTGCGGGGTGTCCCCGAACGCCGCGCACACGGCCATCATGCGCCCGACGTACCCGTGGTGGTCCGAGCCGAGCATGATGACGACGCGGTCGAAGCCCCGCTCGCGCTTGTCGAGGTAGTACGCGATGTCGCCCGCGATGTAGGCGGCCTGGCCGTCGGACTTGATGACGACGCGGTCCTTGTCGTCGCCGAAGTCCGTGGTCCGCAGCCACAGCGCACCGTCCGCCTCGAACATGTGCCCCGACTCGCGCAGCCGCGCGACGGCGCGGTCCACCGCGCCGGACTCGTGCAGCGAGTCCTCGTGGAAGTACACGTCGAAGTCGACCCCGAAGTCGTGCAGCGACTTCTTGATCTCGCCGAACATGAGGTCGACCCCGCGGGCGCGGAAGGCCTCGCGCGCCTCGTCGTCGGGCAGGGTGCGCGGGTCGGGCTCACCGGCCGCGAGCGCGTCGGCGACGACCTGCTCGGCGATGTCGGTGATGTACTGGCCGCCGTAGCCGTCCTCCGGGGCCTCCTCGCCGCGGGCGCGCGCGACGAGCGAGCGGGCGAAGCGGTCGATCTGCGCACCGTGGTCGTTGAAGTAGTACTCACGCGTGACCTCGGCGCCCGACGCCTGCAGGACGCGGGCGAGCGCGTCGCCCACGGCCGCCCAGCGCACACCGCCGATGTGGAGCGGGCCGGTCGGGTTCGCCGAGACGAACTCGAGGTTGACCTTGAGGCCCGCGAAGGAGTCGTTCGTGCCGTAGCCGGTGCCCTGCTCGACGATGCCGCGCGCGAGCTCGCCGGCCGCGGCGGCGTCGAGGCGGATGTTGAGGAATCCCGGGCCGGCGATCTCGACGGCGGCGATGCCGGGGACGTCGGCGAGGCGGCGCGCGAGCTCCTCGGCGAACGCGCGGGGGTTGACGCCCGCCTTCTTCGCGAGCTGCAGCGCGACGTTCGTCGACCAGTCGCCGTGCTCGCGCTGGCGCGGTCGCTCGATGTGCACACAGGCCGGGATCACGGCCGGGTCGAGGGCGAACGTGCCGTCGTCGACGGCGTGCACGAGAGCGCCGCGCAGGGCGTCGGCGAGCTGGTCGGGAGTCACACGACAAGCGTAGGGGACCCCGACCGGGGAACTGCTGCGACGTCCGCCGCAGGTGGCGAGCGCCACTGCGGCGCCGCCCCGGACGGCGCAGGCACCGGTCGCACGACCGCTGGACTGGTCGGGAGGTCGTCCGACGTGTTGAACTCGTCCCGGGGCGCGGAGGCCGCGGGGTCGGCCGCACCCGGCCGCCGGACCCGAAGGAGACACCACCGATGCCCCGACGCACGGGACTGATCGACACGGCCGTCGAGGCGCTGCGCGAGCGCATCAGCGCGGGCCAGTGGCCGGTCGGCACGCGCATCCCGCCCGAGCCCGCGCTCGTCGACCTCCTCGGCGTGGGGCGCAACACCGTGCGCGAGGCCGTGCAGTCCCTCGTCCACGCCGGGCTCCTCGAGCGCCGCCAGGGCTCCGGGACCTACGTGCTGTCCACCTCGGAGCTCGCGGTGACGATGGGCCGGCAGATCGCCGACGCACGGCAGCGCGACGTCGTCTCGGTGCGCCGCGCGCTCGAGATGGAGGCCGCACGCCTCGCCGCACGCCACCGCACCGCGACCGACGCCTCGGACCTGCTCGCCAAGCGCGACGCGCGCGCCGCTGCCTACGCCGGCGGCGACCTCGACACCATGGTCGCGACGGACCTCGAGCTGCACCGCGCGATCGTCCGGACGGCGGGCAACCCGGTGCTGCGCTCTCTGTACGACAACCTCATCGAGGCCATCGGCGACAACATCCGGTTCAACTTCGTCACGGACGCGCACGCCGCGGACGCCCACGACTCCCTCGTCGAGGCCATCGTCGCGGGCGACCCGGTCAAGGCGGCCGACGAGACGAGCGCCTACCTGTCCGGGCTGCTCGAGGACGCCTGAGCGGCGGACGTGGCGGACGTGGCCGACGGCGCCGACGAGGGCTGGTAGTCTCGGGGATCGCTGCGCGCCCGTAGCTCAGCGGATAGAGCGTCTGCCTCCGGAGCAGAAGGTCGAAGGTTCGAATCCTTTCGGGCGCACCACCACCACGAGCCGTCCCGCCGTCACCGGCAGGGCGGCTCGCGGCGTCCCGGCGGCCCGTGAGGGTGGCGGGGCTGGACGTCCGGCGAGCGGGCACGCCTACGATCCCGGGATGACGCAGCCGGTCCCCGAGGGCGGGCACCTCCCCTGGCTCATGGCGATGCGGTGGTCGCACCTCGCGTTCCTCCACTGGCCCGTGCCGGTCGACGTGCTGCGTCCGCACGTCCCGGCCGCGCTCGACGTCGACACGTTCGACGGCG
>JAEWGQ010000192.1 GCA_023388235.1 Actinomycetes bacterium
TCGTCTACAAGCACTACGTGAACCTGGGCATCGCGGCGGCGACCCCGCGCGGGCTCGTGGTGCCGAACATCAAGGACGCGCACACGCTCGGGCTGAAGGACCTGGCGCTGGGCATCTCGGAGCTGACCGCGACGGCGCGCGCCGGCCGCACCACTCCCACGGACATGTCCGACGGCACCATTGCGATCACCAACGTGGGCGTCTTCGGCATCGACACCGGCACCCCGATCCTCAACCCCGGCGAGGCGGCGATCCTCGCGTTCGGCGCCATCCGCGAGCAGCCGTGGGTGCACAAGGGCAAGATCCGCATCCGGCACGTCACGCAGCTCGCGCTGTCCGTCGACCACCGGCTCGTCGACGGCGAGCTCGGGTCGCGGGTGCTGGCGGACGTCGCCGCGGTGCTGGCGGACCCGGCGCAGGCGCTGGTCTGGGGCTGACGCCCGGCCCCGGCCGGCTCAGCCGTCCAGGCGGGCGGCGACGTCCGCGGGGAAGCCGCCGGTGGCGACCGGGCCCCAGCGGGTCGGCGTGACCCGGATCAGGGACTTGCCCTGCACCCGCATGGCGGCGCGGTACTCGTCCCAGTCCGGGTGCTCGCCCGCGATGCACCGGTAGTAGTCGACCAGCGCGTCCTCGGCCTCGGGCATGTGCAGCACCTCGGCGTCGCCGTCGACCTGCACCCACGGGCCGTCCCAGGCGTCGGACAGCACGAGCACCGACACCCGGGGGTCGCGCTCGGCGTTCACGGCCTTGGCGCGCCCCGGGTAGGTCGACACGACGATGCGGCCGGCGTCGTCCACGCCGCCGCTGACGGGCGACACCTGGGGCCGGCCGTCGCGGCGAACCGTGACGAGCAGCAGGTGGTGCCGCGGGCGGACGAAGTCGAGGAGCTCGGGGAGGTCGACGCGGCGGGTCGTCGCGATGGTGCGGGCCATGCGGCTGAGCGTAGGACGTCGGCGGCCGGGCGGCTCACCCGGCGTCGGGGGCCCCGGCGTGGTCGCCGGCGGCGTCGCCCGCGGCGAGCCGGGCGAGCCACACCCGCAGCAGCGCCTGCTCCTCCGGCGCGAGGGTGGCGGGCGGGGTCAGCGTGAGCTGGGCGTCGAGCCGGTGCGCGGCGTCCGCCAGCGTCGGCGTGGTCACCGGGGGCCGGCCGGCGACGAGCACCTGGCCGAGCACCGTCTCGCGCATGGCGGCGGACAGGGCGGGGTCGCCGAAGGCGCCGGGCTGCGCCATCGCGTTCAGCGCGAGGCCGACGTTGGCGGACAGGATGAGCGCGGCGGCGGTCTCGGGCGCGGTCGCCAGGGCGCCGGCGGCGGCGCAGCGGCGCAGGGTCGCGAGCAGCAGGTCGAGCACGCCCTGGCGCGGCGCCGGGTCCGCCCAGGGGCGCGGCGCGAACACCAGCCGGTAGAGCGCCGGGTGCTCGCGGGCGAACGCGGCGTGGTCGTCCCAGCCGGCGCGCAGGTCCGCGACCGGGTCCCCGGTGGTCTCGAGGCGCGCCTTGCGCTCGGCGTACCGGGTCAGGCCCCGGGCGGCGAGGGCGTCGAGCAGCCCGCGCTTGTCCCCGAACAGCCGGTAGAGGACGGGCTGCGTGACGCCGACGGCCTCGCAGACGGCCCGCGTCGCGATGTCGCCGTCGGGGGACGCGACGAGCTGGTCCTCCGCGGCGTCGAGCAGGCGGGCGCGCAGGTCGTCGGAGCGGTCCACGCCACCGATCCTATCGCTGACCGTACCGGCGCTACTAACGGTGCTACGCTTGCTCCATATCAACGATACGGAGCGAGGGAGCGGACATGGACGAGCAGACGCGGGCGACGAGCGGCGCGCCGCGGGTCGCGGTGGTGACCGGCGGGTCGCGCGGGATCGGCGCGGCGGTGGCGACGCGGCTCGGGGCGGACGGGTACGCCGTCGTCGTCGGCTACGCCGGACGGGCGGACGCCGCGGAGCGGACCGTCGCCGCCGTGGTCGCGGCCGGGGGCCAGGGCGTCGCGGTGCAGGCCGACGTCGCGGACGAGGTGGCGGTGGCCGCGCTGTTCGACCGGGCGGAGGAGGCCTACGGGGGCGTGGACGTGGTGGTGAACGCCGCGGGCCGGATGGTGCTCGCGACGGTCGCCGACCTGGACCTCGCGGACCTCGACGCGATGCACCGCACGAACGTCCGGGGGCACTTCGTCGTGGCCCAGCAGGCGGCCCGGCGGCTGCGCGCGGGCGGGGCGTTCATCGGCTTCTCCACGTCCGTGGTGGGCACGCAGCTGCCCACGTACGCGGCGTACACGGCGAGCAAGGGCGCGGTCGAGGCCGCGACGCTGATCCTCGCGCGCGAGCTGCGCGGCCGGGACGTCACCGTGAACACCGTGGCCCCCGGGCCGACGGCGACCGAGCTGTTCCTCGACGGGAAGACTCCCGAGCAGGTCGAGCGCCTGGCGCAGGTGCCCCCGCTGGAGCGGCTCGGGCAGCCGGACGACGTCGCCGGGCTCGTCGCGTTCCTCGCCGGGCCGGAGGGGCACTGGGTGAACGGGCAGACGGTCCGCGTCAACGGCGGCATGGTCTGACCCGGCCCGGCTCGGCGCGTCGCGGGTCGTCCCGGCTCGGCGCGGACCGGTCCGGTGTGACCTGCCGGGGGCGCTCAGGCCGCCGGGGCGCCGCCGAGCCCGAGCAGGTCCACCGTGAGCGGCGCGAGCGGGAGCCGGGCGGCCTCCTGCGGCGTCACCCAGACGGCCTCGGCGATCTCGGCCGCGGCGACCACGCCGGTCACCCCGTCGACGGCGAACACGTGCGCCTCGAGCCGGTGGCCGGGCTCGTTCGCCGCCGCGGCCTCCCGCCGGCCCACGGCGC
>JAEWGQ010000247.1 GCA_023388235.1 Actinomycetes bacterium
ACGCCGTGCTCGCGCTGTTCCGCGCGGCCGAGACGTTCGTCGACCGGATGCCGCAGGCCCGCGCCGCCGCGTTCCTCGAGTGGGTCGAGGCCCAGGAGCTGCCGTCCGACACCATCGCCGCCCGCGCGCGCCGCGACGCCGTCGCCGTCCTCACGCCGGCGGGCGCGGCGGGCCGGGAGTGGGAGGTCGTCGCCGTCGCCGGCGTCCAGGAGGGCGTGTGGCCGGACCTGCGGCTGCGGGACTCGCTGCTCGGCTCGCAGGCCCTGGTCGACGTGCTCGCCGGGCGCGGCGGCGACGACACCCGGGCGGCGGCGGCCCGCGCGGCGGTGCTCGCCGACGAGCTGCGGTCCTTCCACGTCGCGGTGTCCCGCGCGCGCCGGGTGCTGCTGGTGACGGCGGTGTCGGACGAGGACGACCAGCCGTCGCCGTTCCTCGACCTCGTCGAGCCCTGCGACGCCGACGACGACCCGCGCCGCACCGTCGCGCCGGCGCCGCTCGACCTGCGCGGCCTGGTGGCCCGCCTGCGCGCCCGGCTCGAGGGGTCCGCGCGGGACGGCGCGCCGGACGCGGGCGCCGCCGCCGTGCTGGCCCGCCTGGCCGACGAGGACGTCCCGGGGGCCGACCCGGCCGAGTGGCACGGGCTCGCGGACGTGTCGAGCGACGCCCCGCTGCACCCGCCGGGCGAGCGGGTGCCGGTGTCGCCGTCGCGCGTCGAGACCGCCGGCACCTGCACGCTGCGCTGGGCGCTCGAGGCCGCCGGCGGCACCGCGCCGAGCAGCGCGAAGCAGTCGCTCGGGACGCTGCTGCACGCCCTGGCCCAGGAGCACCCGCGCGGCGGCCGGGAGGCGATGCTGGCCGAGCTGGACCGCCGGTGGCCCGAGCTCGGCCTCGGGACCGGCTGGCCGGCGACGCTGGAGCGGCGCCGCGCGGAGGCGATGGTCGGCCGGCTCGCGGACTACCTCGCCTCGGCGGGGGAGCCGCTCGCGGTGGAGGCGCGGTTCGAGCTGGCGCTGGACCGCGCGCTGCTGCGCGGCAGCCTCGACCGCGTGGAGCGCGCGCCCGACGACGGGGGCGAGGGCGTCCCGGTGCAGGTGGTCGACCTCAAGACCGGCCGCTCGGCGCCGACCGCGCAGGAGGCCGGCACGAACCCCCAGCTCGGCGCCTACCAGCTCGCGGTGGACGCCGGCGCCGTCGAGGGCCTGCCCCCGGGCACCCGGAGCGCGGGCGCCCGGCTGGTGTACGTGTCCGACGTCAACAAGGCCCGCGCCGCCGTGCGGGAGCAGCCGGCGCTCGGCCCGGACAGCCCGCAGGACCCGTCGTGGGCCCGGGCGCACATCGAGGAGGTGGCGGAGCGGATGGCCGCGTCGTCGTTCGCCGCGACCGCCAACGCGCTCTGCGAGCGCTGCCCGGTCCGCCGCTCGTGCCCGCTGCGCGACGAGGGCGGGCAGGTGGTCCGGTGACCGCGCCCGCCACCACCCGCGCGGCCGTGCTGTCCGCCCGGGAGATCGCCGGGCTGCTGCAGCGCCCGCTGCCGACGGACGAGCAGGTCGCCGTCATCGAGTCCCCGCTGCGCCCGGCCCTGGTGGTCGCGGGCGCCGGGTCGGGCAAGACGGAGACGATGGCCGCCCGCGTCGTCTGGCTGCTCGCGAACGGGCTGGTCGCGCCCGAGGAGGTGCTCGGCCTGACCTTCACGCGCAAGGCGGCCGGCGAGCTGGCCGAGCGGGTGCGGCGCCGGCTGCGCCACCTGGCCCGGGCCGCGGCCGCCGAGGGCGTGCACCTGCCGGGGCTGTCCGCGGCGGAGGACGGCGGGACGGCGCTGCTCACGGTCGCCCGGCCCACCGTGTCGACGTACAACGCGTACGCGGCGTCGCTGGTGTCCGACCACGGCCTGCGCCTCGGCGTGGAGCCGGCCGCGCGCCTGCTGGGCGAGGCGGCGCAGTGGCAGCTCGCGAGCGAGGTCGTCGAGTCGTGGACCGCCGACCTCGAGTCCGCCGCCGCGGTGTCCACCGTCGTGGAGGCCGTGCTGACGCTCTCCGGCGCGCTCGACGAGCACCTCCTGGACCCGGACGAGGCGCGCCGGCGGATCGAGGGCATCGTCGACGACATCGAGGCGACGCCGCCCGGCACCCCGCCGCGCGCCCCCTACGCCAAGGTCCGCGACCTCGTCGGCTCGCTCCGGGAGCGGCAGCGGATGCTCGACCTCGTCGCCGCCTACCGGGAGCGCAAGCGCGCGGCCGACGCGCTCGACTTCGGGGACCAGGTCGCCGTCGCGGCGCGGCTGGCCCGCGACGTGCCCGAGGTGGCGGCCGGGGAGCGCGCCCGGTTCCGGGTGGTGCTGCTCGACGAGTACCAGGACACCTCGTACGCCCAGCTGGTGCTGCTGTCCGCGCTGTTCGGCGGCGGGCACCCGGTCACCGCGGTCGGCGACCCGCACCAGTCGATCTACGGCTGGCGCGGGGCGAGCGCCGGCGGGCTCGAGCGGTTCCCGACGGACTTCCCCGACGTCGCCCCCGACGGCGACCGCCGGCCCGCCGCGGTCTACGCGCTGTCCACGTCGTGGCGCAACGACGTGGCCGTGCTGGACGCGGCCAACCACGTCGCCGCCCCGCTGCGCCGCACGGGCCGCGCGCGCGTCGCCCTGCCGACCCTGGACGCCCGCCCCGGCGCCGGGGCGGGCGAGGTCGTGGCCCACCTCGCGCCCACGCTCGAGGAGGAGGCG
>JAEWGQ010000078.1 GCA_023388235.1 Actinomycetes bacterium
GAGGACGACGTCCTCGTCCCCGTCGGCGGCATCCTCGACGTGCTCGACTCCTACGCGTTCGTCCGGACCAGCGGGTACCTGCCCGGCCCGAACGACGTCTACCTGCCGCTCGGCCAGGTCCGCAAGGCCGGCCTGCGCCGCGGCGACGCGATCACCGGCGCCGTGCGCGCGCCCCGCGAGGGCGAGGCCCCGCAGCAGGGCGGCAACCGCCCGAGCAAGGCCAACGCGCTGGTGCGCCTGGACACCGTGAACGGCATGTCGCCCGAGCAGGCGCGGCACCGTCCGGAGTTCTCCAAGCTCACGCCGCTGTACCCGCAGGACCGCCTGCGGCTGGAGAACGACCCGCACCAGCTCACGCCGCGCGTGATCGACATCGTCGCCCCGATCGGCAAGGGCCAGCGCGGCCTCATCGTCGCGCCCCCGAAGGCCGGCAAGACGATCATCATGCAGCAGATCGCCAACGCGATCGCCGCGAACAACCCCGAGGTCCACCTCATGGTGGTGCTCGTGGACGAACGGCCCGAAGAGGTCACGGACATGGAGCGGACGGTCCGCGGCGAGGTCATCGCCTCGACGTTCGACCGCCCCGCGTCG
This sequence comes from Actinomycetes bacterium, assembly GCA_023388235.1. Classification (GTDB taxonomy): domain Bacteria; phylum Actinomycetota; class Actinomycetes; order Actinomycetales; family Cellulomonadaceae; genus Cellulomonas. The sequence continues at coordinate 595 of JAEWGQ010000078.1, forward strand.
GACCACACGATCGTCGCCGAGCTCGCGATCGAGCGCGCGAAGCGCCTGGTCGAGCTCGGCCAGGACGTCGTGGTGCTCCTCGACTCGCTCACCCGCCTGTCGCGCGCGTACAACCTCGCGGCACCGGCCTCGGGCCGCATCCTGTCCGGTGGTGTGGACGCGTCCGCGCTCTACCCGCCCAAGCGGTTCTTCGGCGCGGCGCGCAACATCGAGAACGGCGGCTCCCTGACGATCCTCGCCTCGGCGCTCGTCGAGACCGGCTCGAAGATGGACGAGGTCATCTTCGAGGAGTTCAAGGGCACCGGGAACATGGAGCTCCGCCTGTCCCGCAACCTCGCGGACAAGCGCATCTTCCCGGCCGTGGACGTCAACGCGTCCGGCACGCGCCGCGAGGAGATCCTCATGTCGCAGGACGAGCTGAAGATCATCTACAAGCTCCGCCGCGTCATGGGCGCCCTCGACCAGCAGCAGGCGATCGAGCTGCTGCTCGGCCAGCTCAAGAAGACGCAGACGAACGTCGAGTTCCTGCTGCACGTCCAGAAGACGACGCCCGGCGGGCTGGCCGACGACGACAACGTCGGCCGCACGATCTGACGCGTCGCCCGGTCACCGACGGCGGGTGGCCCCGGGAAGTTCTCGGGGCCCCGCGCGTTCTGGCACAATGGTTCGTCGGCCTGCGCTCGTCAGGCCGCTTGTCCCCGGTTCACAGGCGCGGTAGCCGCACCTGACCCGGAGACGTCACCCCAAGGAGAAAACCGTGAAGTCTGGTATCCACCCCGAGTACGTCGTCACCGAGGTGACGTGCACCTGCGGGAACACGTTCGTGACGCGCAGCACCGAGACGTCGGGCAAGATCAGCTCCGACGTGTGCAGCGCCTGCCACCCGTTCTACACGGGCAAGCAGAAGATCCTCGACACCGGTGGCCGCGTGGCCCGCTTCCAGGCGCGCTACGGCAAGAAGGACGCCGGCAAGTAGCAGCACCGCAGCGCCGGTGGTCCGAGCCCGACAACCTCTCCAGGGGCAGTCGGTGCGCTCGGACCACCGGCGCTGTCGCGTTGTCGGGGCCGGCCGGACCGGCCGGCCCCGCGACGCGCCCGCGTGCGACCGCACGCCCGGTGCCGCCGGGCCGCGACCGCCGTCCCGCACCGCCGTACCGTCCGAGGAGCCGTCCGTGACCGAGTCGTTCGCCGCCGTCGAGCCGTTGCTGGCCGAGCACGCCGAGATCGAGGCGCAGCTCGCCGACCCGGCGGTCCACGCCGACGCGGGCCGCGCCCGCACGCTCGGGCGGCGCTACGCCGAGCTCAACCAGGTCGTGGGCGCCTACCGCGCGTGGCGGGAGGCGAGCGACGACGCCGAGGCCGCGGCCGAGCTCGCCGCGCTGGGCGGCGACGACGGCGACGCGTTCGCCGCGGAGCTCCCGGGCCTGCGTGCCGCCGAGGAGGAGGCGCGCGAGCGCCTGCGCCGCGTGCTCGTCCCGCGCGACCCCGACGACGGCCGCGACGTCATCCTCGAGATCAAGGCGGGCGAGGGTGGCGAGGAGTCGGCGCTGTTCGCCGGCGACCTGCTGCGCATGTACCTGCGGTACGCCGAGCGCCGCGGCTGGAAGACGGAGGTCCTGGAGTCGACGGACTCCGACCTCGGCGGCTACAAGGACGTCCAGGTCGCGGTGAAGGCGCGCAGCACGCCGTCCGACCCGGCCGAGGGCGTCTGGGCCAACCTCAAGTACGAGGGCGGCGTGCACCGCGTCCAGCGCGTGCCCGTGACCGAGTCGCAGGGCCGCATCCACACGTCCGCCGCCGGTGTCCTCGTGTTCCCTGAGGTCGAGGACGCGGGCGAGGTCGAGATCGACCCGAACGACCTGCGGATCGACGTCTACCGCTCGTCGGGCCCGGGCGGGCAGTCCGTCAACACGACGGACTCCGCGGTGCGCATCACGCACCTGCCGACGGGGATCGTCGTGTCGATGCAGAACGAGAAGTCCCAGCTCCAGAACCGGGAGCAGGCGATGCGCGTGCTGCGCGCGCGCCTGCTCGCCGCGCAGCAGGAGGCGGCCGCCGCGGAGGCGGCGGACCTGCGTCGCTCCCAGGTGCGGACGGTCGACCGCTCCGAGCGCATCCGCACGTACAACTTCCCGGAGAACCGCATCGCGGACCACCGCACCGGGTACAAGGCGTACAACCTCGACCAGGTGCTCGACGGCGACCTCGACCCCGTCGTGCGCTCGGCCGTGGAGGCGGACGAGGCGGCCCGGCTCGCCGCCGCGGGCGAGGCCTGAGATGGGCGACGCGCGCACCGAGCAGTCCGTGCCCGCCGCGCTCACCGTGGACGACCTGCGGCGCTCCCAGGTGCGGACGGTCGACCGCTCCGAGCGCATCCGCACCTACAACTTCCCGGAGAACCGCATCGCGGACCACCGCACCGGGTACAAGGCGTACAA
>JAEWGQ010000423.1 GCA_023388235.1 Actinomycetes bacterium
GCCCACGGCTCCGGAGGCCGCCGCACGACCGGCCGGCTCCTGGGCCCCGTCCGGCGCCTGGGCGCCGTCCGGTGCCGCGCGCCCGGCCGCCGAGGCGTCGGCCGCGCCGACCCGGACCGCCGAGCCCGAGGTGGACGAGGACGAGGTCCCCGTCCCGCAGTGGCAGAGCCTGCTCAAGGCGATGGCCCCGGACCCCCTGCCGGAGACGGAGGCCGAGCAGACCGACCCCACGGGCCGGATGCTGGAGGGCGCCCGCACCGAGGAGCCCGCCGAGGCCGAGCAGCCGGAGCGCCTGCGCCGGCCGCTGCCGTACACGTGGCTGCAGTGGATCATCCTGGCCGTCGTCGCCTTCGTGCTCGGCTTCCTGGTGATCTTCGTCGCCAACACCCGCCTGGACGCCGAGGGCCCCGTGGTCCCGGCCGTCGCGGCCCCGGCGTCCGACGCCGCGCCCGCACCCTGACCCCTTCCGCACCATCCCGAGGAGACCCGTGTCGGCATCCGACCGCGCCGTCGAGCTCACCGTGGCGGCAGCCCGTGCCGCCGCCGACCTCAAGGCCCAGGAGATCATCGCCCTCGACGTGAGCGGCCAGCTCGTCCTCACGGACGCGTTCGTCATCGCGTCGGGCACCAACGAGCGGCAGGTCGGCGCGATCGTCGACGCCGTCGAGGAGTCGCTGCACAAGCTCGGCGCGAAGCCGCTGCGCCGCGAGGGCAAGTCCGAGGGCCGCTGGGTCCTCATCGACTTCGGCGACATCGTCGTGCACGTGCAGCACGCCGAGGACCGCACCTACTACGCCCTCGAGCGCCTGTGGAAGGACTGCCCGGTCATCGAGCTGCCGGCCGACGTGCACGGCGCCGCCGAGGACGGGGAGTGACGGCCGGGCGCGTCGTCCTCTGGCGGCACGGGCGCACCGCGCACAACGCGAGCGCGCGCCTGCAGGGGCAGTCCGACATCCCGCTGGACGACGTCGGGGTGTGGCAGGCGGAGACCTCCGCCGCCGCGCTCGCCAGCCGGTACCGGCCGACCCGGATCGTCGCCTCAGACCTCGACCGCGCCCGCGCGACCGCCCAGGCGCTGGCGGACCGCACCGGCCTGCCGGTGCACACCGACCCGCGGGTGCGGGAGCGCTCGTTCGGCGAGTGGGAGGGCCTGACGTCGGCGGAGATCGCCGAGCGCTGGCCCGAGCAGCACGCCGCCTGGGTCGCGGGCCACGAGCCGGAGCGCGTCGGCGCGGAGACCCGGGTGGACGTCCTCGCGCGGATGGTCGAGGCCGTGACCTCCGAGGCGGCGGCGCTCGACCGGGACGACACGCTCGTGGTCGTCTCGCACGGTGCGGCGATCAGCCTGGCGCTCGTGGGCCTGCTCGGGCTGCCGCCGCACTGGCGGGGCGTGGCGGGCATGTCGAACGCGCACTGGTGCGAGGTCCGGCCGGGCCGTCCGGGCTCGGTCCCGGACTGGCGGCTGGAGGCGCTGAACGTCGGTCCCGTGCACGCGTCGTCTGACTGGAACGCCGGCCCGGACCGGCCCGGCTGGACCGCCGACGAGGAGGTCCGGGATCCCGCCTGACCTGCCGATTCGCTTCCGGGCGACGCGTCGAGTAGAGTTTCTGACGCCCGCTCAGCGGGTGGTGAGACGGCCGATGGCCTGATCACGGGGCTGTGGCGCAGCTGGTAGCGCACCTGCATGGCATGCAGGGGGTCAGGGGTTCGAGTCCCCTCAGCTCCACATCGGAAGCGGCCGAGAGCATCAGCTCTCGGCCGCTTCGTCGTGCGGGGCCCGCGTGTCGGTGCCCGGGTCTACGGTCCGGGGAACCGGTCCACCGAGCGAGGAGGCCCCATGTCCCACGACGCGACGCAGCCGCAGGACCGTGGTCGGGTGCCCTGGGCGCCCCCGGACGCGGGGGACGAGGTGGCGACCCTGCTCGGGGCGCTCGAGGCGCAGCGGGCGACGTTCGCGTGGAAGGTCGCGGGCCTCGACCACGACGCCCTGACGACCCGGGTGGCGGCCTCGTCGATGACGCTGGGCGGGCTGCTCAAGCACCTCGCGTTCGTCGAGGTGCTGTGGTTCTGCACGAGCGTGCTGGGGGAGCGGCCCGGCGAGCCGTGGGAGTCCGTCGACTGGGACGCGACCCCGGAGTGGCCGTGGACGTCCGCGGCCGACGACACCCCGGAGGAGCTCTACGCCCTGTGGCGCACGTCGGTCGAGCGCGCCCGGGCGGCCACCGCGACCGCGCTCGCCGACGGGGGTCTGGACCGGCTCACGGTGTGGTCCCCGGACGACGACGCGCCCGCCGTGAGCCTGCGCCGCGTGCTGGCGGACCTCGTCCAGGAGTACGCGCGGCACACCGGCCACGCGGACCTGTACCGCGAGGCGATCGACGGGCTCGTCGGGCAGGACCCGGACGTCCCGCCCGACCTCTACCCGATGCCGGCCTGAGCGTGCGGCCGGGCCGGACCGCGCGGGCGCCGGGCGGTCCGGGCGGTGCGGGAAGGATCGGCCGGGCCCCGGCAGCCGGGCGTCTCCGGCAGCCGGGCGTCTCCGGCCGCCGGGGCCTCTCCGGC
>JAEWGQ010000426.1 GCA_023388235.1 Actinomycetes bacterium
ACCGAGGTTTTCCTCGTGGAGCCGCATGGCGTATGCTTGATCGTTGGGTGTGCGCCCGCACGTCGTTGCGCGTCCCGACCGATCCCGCCGCGAGGCCGACCGGACGGGCGTGTGCCGCAGGACCGCGCACCACGCCACGTCACCACCACGACCGTTCCCCCGGGACCGGTCGCGGCCACGACGTGGGTCAGGCAGTCACGAGAGAAGAGTTAGCGGAGGACATGGCGAAGAAGGACGGTGTCATCGAGATCGAGGGCAGCGTGGTCGAGGCTCTGCCGAACGCGATGTTCCGCGTGGAGCTGACCAACGGCCACAAGGTGCTCGCCCACATCTCGGGCAAGATGCGCCAGCACTACATCCGGATCCTCCGAGGACCGGGTGGTCGTCGAGCTCAGCCCGTACGACCTGTCCCGCGGGCGCATCGTCTACCGCTACAAGTAAATCGACCGAACGAGCATCGCCGTCGGTCCTCCCCCCGGGGCGGGCGCATCGGCGGCGGAGGAACAGGCCATGAAGGTCAAGCCCAGCGTCAAGAAGATCTGCGACAAGTGCAAGGTGATCCGCCGGCACGGTCGCGTCCAGGTGATCTGCGAGAACCTGCGCCACAAGCAGCGCCAGGGCTGAGCAGCAGCACCCCGGCCGGTCCCGCAGGGCCCGGCCACCAGCGCATCGCCGAACCGGCACCGCTCCCGCCACGCGGGGACGAAACCGGTGAACCCCCGGCTCGGAGGCCGGGGCCCGCTGCCAGGCGGGAGGACGGTGCGGCAGACCTCCGAACGAAGTACAGGAGCCGGAAGGCACATGGCACGTCTTGTCGGCGTCGACCTCCCCCGCGAGAAGCGGCTCGAGATCGCGCTCACCTACATCTACGGCGTCGGCCGTACCCGCGCCCAGCAGACGCTGGCAGCGACGGGCATCAGCCCCGACGTCCGCGTCAAGGACCTCGACGACGCGCAGCTCGTCACCCTCCGCGACTACCTCGAGGGCAACTTCAAGCTCGAGGGTGACCTCCGCCGTGAGGTCGCCGCGGACATCCGCCGCAAGGTCGAGATCGGCAGCTACGAGGGCCTCCGGCACCGCCGCGGCCTCCCGGTGCGTGGTCAGCGCACCAAGACCAACGCGCGTACCCGCAAGGGCCCGAAGCGCACCGTCGCCGGCAAGAAGAAGGCCGGCCGGAAGTAACCGGCCGCGGCCCGCCGGGCCTGTCCCTGGACAGCCGCCCGCGCCGCGTCGGAGCACCGACCTCACGACCAGCAGCGAGAGAGAAGCAGATGCCTCCCAAGACCCGCAGTGCCGTGCGCAAGCCGCGCCGCAAGGAGAAGAAGAACGTCTCCCACGGCCAGGCGCACATCAAGAGCACCTTCAACAACACGATCATCTCGATCACCGACCCCAGCGGCGCCGTGATCTCCTGGGCGTCCGGCGGCGACGTGGGCTTCAAGGGCTCGCGCAAGTCGACCCCGTACGCCGCGGGCATGGCCGCCGAGGCCGCCGCGCGCAAGGCCGCCGAGCACGGCATGAAGAAGGTCGACGTCTTCGTCAAGGGCCCCGGCTCCGGCCGTGAGACCGCGATCCGGTCGCTGACCGCCGCCGGCCTCGAGGTGGGCTCGATCCAGGACGTGACGCCGCAGGCGCACAACGGCTGCCGTCCGCCGAAGCGCCGCCGCGTCTGATCCGTCGCCGGGCCGCCGCGGGCGGGGAGCGATCCCCGTCCCGCGGCGGTGCCGGCCGGTCGCGCGGGTGGACCGAGACCCGCGCCGCCCAGCGAGTACCTGCGCTGCGTCATATGGCGGACGCACGCTGAGAGGAACCCCGAAGTGCTCATCGCACAGCGCCCCACCCTGACCGAAGAGGTCATCTCGGAGTACCGCTCGCGGTTCTCCATCGAGCCGCTCGAGCCCGGCTTCGGCTACACGCTCGGCAACTCCCTGCGCCGCACGCTGCTGTCGTCCATCCCGGGCGCGGCGGTGACGAGCATCCGGATCGACGGCGTGCTGCACGAGTTCAGCACCGTGCCCGGCGTCAAGGAGGACGTCACCGAGATCATCCTCAACATCAAGAACCTCGTCGTCTCCTCGGAGAACGACGAGCCGGTCGTGATGTACCTGCGCAAGCAGGGTGCGGGTGACGTGACCGCGGCGGACATCGTCCCGCCGGCCGGTGTCGAGGTGCACAACACGGACCTGCACCTGGCCACGCTGAACGAGAAGGGCAAGCTCGAGATCGAGCTGACCGTCGAGCGCGGCCGCGGCTACGTGTCGGCGAACCAGAACAAGTCGTACGAGGCCGAGATCGGCCGCATCCCGGTCGACTCGATCTACTCGCCCGTCCTCAAGGTGACCTACAAGGTCGAGGCGACGCGTGTCGAGCAGCGGACCGACTTCGACAAGCTCGTCGTCGACGTCGAGACCAAGCCGGCGATCTCGCCGCGGGACGCGCTCGCCTCGGCGGGCAAGACCCTGGTCGAGCTGTTCGGTCTCGCCCGCGAGCTGAACGTCGAGGCCGAGGGCATCGAGATCGGCCCGTCGCCGACGGACGCGGCGCTGGCCGCGGACCTGGCGCTGCCGATCGAGGACCTGCAGCTGACCATCCGGTCCTACAACTGCCTCAAGCGCGAGGGCATCCACACGGTGGGCGAGCTCGTGGCGCGGTCGGAGGCCGACCTGCTCGACATCCGCAACTTCGGTGCGAAGTCGATCACCGAGGTCAAGGAGAAGCTGGCCGAGCTCAACCTGTCCCTCAAGGACAGCCCGCTCGACTTCGACCCGAGCGCCGCCGCGTACTACGACGGCGACGAGGGCGACTTCACCGAGGACGAGCAGTACTGACGCCGGGGAGGCGGCGCACGGCTGACGTGCGCCGCCGGCCCATCACTGGAACCAAGGAGTAAAGACCATGCCTACGCCCACCAAGGGTCCCCGGCTCGGTGGCGGCCCGGCGCACGAGCGGCTGATCCTGGCCAACCTGGCCACGTCGCTGTTCGAGCACAAGCGCATCACGACGACCGAGGCCAAGGCCAAGCGCCTGCGCCCCCTCGCCGAGCGCCTCATCACCTTCGCGAAGCGCGGCGACCTGCACGCCCGCCGTCGTGTCCTGACCGTGGTCAAGGACAAGTCGGTCGTGCACGAGCTGTTCGTGGAGATCGCCCCGCAGGTGGCCGACCGCCAGGGCGGCTACACCCGCATCACGAAGATCGGCCCCCGCAAGGGCGACAACGCGCCGATGGCCGTGATCGAGCTCGTGCTCGAGCCGCTCTCGCCGAAGCAGGCCGTCGTCCGCGAGGCCACCAAGGCCGCCGCGAAGGCCGCGCCGAAGGCGGAGGAGCCGAAGGCCGAGGAGACGGTCGAGGAGACCCCGGCGGAGACCCCCGCCGAGGAGACCCCGGCCGAGGAGACGACGGACGAGGCCGACAAGGCCTGACCGTCCGGTCACCGCACCCACGAGGCCCGGGCCGCGAGCACACCGCTCGCGACCCGGGCCTCGTCGCGTCCCCGGGGGTAGCGTCACAGGGGTGAAGGTCCCCGTCGTCCTCGTGCACGGGCTGCGCACCTCCCGCACGATGTGGCGCGTGCAGGTCGAGGCGCTGCGGGCCTACGGCTGCGACGTCGTGGCCGTGGACCTGCCGGGGCACGGGCGGCGGCGCGACGAGCGGTTCACGCTCGACGGGGCGGTGGCGGCGGTGGCCGACGGCGTCGAGCGCGTCGGCGGCCGGGCGCTGGTCGTGGGCCTCTCGCTCGGCGGCTACACCGCGATCGCGCACGCCGCGCGCCACCCCGGGCAGGTCGCGGGTCTCGTGGCGGCCTCGTGCTGCACCCGCCCGCTGGTCGCCCTCGTGGACGGGTGGGCGCTGCTGGCCCGCGGGATCGCCCGGCTGCCCGACGCCGGCGCCGGGCTGAACCAGCAGATGGTCGACCGGGTGCTGTCGCCCGAGGCGGCCCGGGACGCCGCCGCCGGCGGGTTCGCGCTCGACGTCATGGACGACGCGCTGCGCGAGATGCGCGCCGCCACGCCGGTCGAGGACCTCGCCCGGGCGCGGGCGCCGGTGTGGCTGGTGAACGGGCGCTACGACCACTTCCGCGGCGAGGAGCGCCGGTTCCTGCGCGCCTGCCGGGAGGGCCGGCTCGTCATCGTCCCCGGCGCGACGCACCTGGTGTCCCTGACGGCACCGGTGGCGTTCACCCGGGTGCTGCTGGACGTCGTGGACGACGTGTCGGCGCGCGAGGACGGCCGGCCCGCGATGGGCGTCGACCCGGTGACGGCGCGGCCGGGGCGCGGCTGACCCCCTGCCGGCCGGTGCCCGGTGGGTCCGCCGGGTCAGTCGGCGGTGCGGCGGCGGTGGACGAGGACGGTGCCGAGGGCGGTGGCGGACAGGGCGGTGATCATCGCGGCGAGGACGGCGGCGCCGGTGACGGCGAGGCGGTCGTTCGCGCCGGGGCGGGTGGTGGTCGCGGTGTCGGTGGTGCCGGTGCCGTCGCCGGTGCCGGTGCCGTCGCCGGGCCCGGGTGCGGGGTCGGGGTTGCCGCCGGTGCCGGGTCCGGGTCCGGGGTCGGGGGTGGGGTCGATGTGCAGGGTGGCGGTGGCGGGTGCGGGGGTGCCGTTGACGGCGACGGTGAGGGG
>JAEWGQ010000045.1 GCA_023388235.1 Actinomycetes bacterium
CGCCCGGCCTGACCCCGGCCGGCCGCCGCACCCGGCCCCCCGGTCACCGGCCCCCGGTCACCCGGCCCGCCCGGACCTCCCACCCGATCCGCACCTCCCACCCGATCCGCACCTCCCACCCGATCCGCACCCCGAGGAAGCACCGCGATGGCGCAGCAGCCCACGATCGACCAGCGACGCGTGTCCACGGCCTCCGTGGCGGTGTTCGCCGCGTTCGCGCTGGCCGGCTTCAACTTCTCCACCTGGGCCGCCCGGCTGCCCGCCGTCCGTGACGGGCTCGGGCTGTCCGCGAACCAGATGGGCCTGCTGCTGCTCGTCGGCTCGTTCGGCTCGCTCGTGGCGCTGCCGCTGTCCGGCCTCGTCGTCACCCGGATCGGTGCGGCGCGCGCCGTCATGGGCTTCGCGGTGCTGAACGCCGTGGGGCTCGCGACCGCGGCGTTCGGCGCGTCGATCGGCGAGGTCGTCGTGACCGGCGCGGGCCTGGTCGTGTTCGGCGTCGGCACCGGCGTGTGGGACGCGGCCATGAACCTCGAGGGCGCCGTCGTCGAGCAGCGGCTCGGCCGCACCGTGATGCCGCGCTACCACGCCGGGTTCTCCGTGGGGACCGTGGTCGCCGCCGGCATCGCCGCGCTCGCCGCCCGCGCGGACGTCCCCGTGCAGATCCACGTGGGCACCGCTGTCGCCCTGTCCACGGTCGCGGTCGCCCTGTCCGTGCGCCGGTTCCTGCCCGCCGGGCACCACGACACCGGCGCGGAGGCCGCCGCGGGCGCGGACGCCCCGCACGGCGCCGGGCGGTCGTCGGTGTTCAGCGCGTGGCTGGAGCCGCGCACCCTGCTGATCGGCCTGGTGGTGCTCGCCGCCGCGCTCACCGAGGGCGCGGGCAACGACTGGCTGAGCCTGGCGGTCGTGGACGGGTTCGACCGCACGGACGAGGTCGGCGCGATCTCGTTCGGCATCTTCGTCGCCGCGATGACCCTCATGCGGTTCCTCGGCACCGGCCTGCTCGACCGGTTCGGCCGGGTCGTGGTGCTGCGGCTGTGCGCCGCGCTCGCGCTCGTCGGCCTGCTGATCTTCGGCCTGGTGCCGGACTCGATGCTCTGGCTCGCGCTGGCCGGCGCGGTGCTGTGGGGCATGGGCGCCGCGCTCGGCTTCCCGGTCGGGATGAGCGCCGCGAGCGACGACCCGCTGCGCGCGGCCGCCCGGGTGAGCGTCGTCTCGACCATCGGCTACACCGCGTTCCTGGCCGGCCCGCCGCTGCTCGGCCTGCTCGCGGAGCACGTCGGCTACCGGCACGCGCTGCTGGCGATCGCGGTGCCGATCGTGATCGGCCTGCTCGTGGTGAACGCCGCGGCGCCGGTGCGGCGGGAGCAGGCGGACCGGCCTACCCTCGTGCCGTGACCACCGCCGTGCAGCCCGCCACCTTCTCCGAGCTCACCACCCTCGGCGTGGGCGGGCCGGTCGCCGACTACGTCGAGACCACGTCGGAGGCCGACCTCATCGAGGCGGTGCGGACGGCGGACGACGCGGGCATCCCGCTGCTGGTGCTCGGCGGCGGGTCGAACCTGCTGGTGTCCGACGCGGGGTTCGACGGCACCGTGGTGCGGGACGTCCGGCGGGACCTCACGACGCCGGACCACTCGGCGTGCGCCGGCGTGACCGTCACCGTCGTGGCCGGGACCCCGTGGGACGACGTCGTCGCGCACGCCGCGGCGCACCGGCTCAAGGGCGTCGAGGCGCTGTCGGGCATCCCCGGGTCCACCGGCGCGACGCCCGTGCAGAACGTCGGGGCGTACGGCCAGGAGGTCGCGCAGACCATCGCGACGGTGCGCGTGTGGGACCGGCAGCGGTCCCGGGTGCGCACGCTGCCCCTGGTGGACCTGCAGTTCGGCTACCGGACGTCGCTGCTCAAGCGCTCGATGCGGGCGCTGCCGGACGACGCCGACCCCGGGGCCCCCTGGTACCCGACGCCGCGGTACGTCGTGCTGGACGTGACGTTCCAGCTGCGGGTCGCGGACCTGTCGGAGCCGATCGCGTACGGCGAGCTGGCCCGCGAGCTCGGCATCGCCGTGGGCGAGCGGGCGCCGCTGCCGGAGGTCCGCGAGGCCGTGCTGGCGCTGCGCGGGCGCAAGGGCATGGTGCTGGACCCGGCCGACCCCGACACCCGGTCCGCCGGGTCGTTCTTCACCAACCCGGTGCTGCCGGACGACGCCGGGCTGCCCGAGGACGCCCCGCGGTACCCGGCCGGCGACGGCCTGACGAAGACCAGCGCGGCGTGGCTGATCGAGCAGTCCGGCTTCGGCAGGGGCTACGGGCTGCCGGGACCCGCGGCGCTGTCGACGAAGCACACGCTCGCGCTGACGAACCGCGGCGGCGCGAACGCCGGCGACCTGCTGGCCCTCGCGCGCACCGTGCGGGACGGCGTGGCGCAGCGGTTCGGGATCGTGCTGGAGCCCGAGCCGGTCCTGGTGGGCGCCGACCTCTGAGCGCTCCCGGACGGGCGCAGCGCCCCCCGGGCCGCTCCACCGGAGCGGTTGCTCAACCGCGCGGTTGACCGGCCTCGACGCCCGGCCGGCCGGCCGCGTCCGGCGGGCCGGCGGGACCGCCCGGCTCCGCGGCCAGCCACGCGTCCACGCCCGCCAGCAGGCGCGCCTTCGTGCCGTCACCCGCCCGGCTGGCCCGGATCGACGCCCGCGCGAGGTCGGCGAGCCCGGCGTCGTCGAACCCGTGCACGTCGCGCGCCGTCGCGTACTGGTCGACCAGCCGCGAGCCGAACAGCAGCGGGTCGTCCGCCCCGAGCGCGACGGTGGCGCCCGCGTCGACGAGCGCGCGCAGCGGCACGTCGCCCGGCTCGCGGTACACGCCGAGCGACACGTTCGAGGCCGGGCACACCTCGAGGGCGATCCCGCGGTCCACGATCCGGCGCAGCAGCGCGCCGTCCTCGGCGGACCGCACGCCGTGACCCAGCCGGTCGGGCGCGAGCGCGTCCAGCACGTCCTCGACGTGCGGCGGCCCGAGCAGCTCCCCGCCGTGCGGGACCGACGCGAGCCCCGCCCGGCGCGCGATGGCGAACGCGGGCGCGAACTCGGCGGTCTCGCCGCGCCGCTCGTCGTTGCTCAGGCCGAACCCGACGACCTCCCCGTTGCCGTCGCCGGCGTACCGGGCGGCGAGCCGGGCGAGGGTGCGGGCGTCCAGGGGGTGCCGCATCCGCGACGCGGCCACGACGACGCCGACCTCGATGCCCAGCGTCTCGCCGGCCGAGCGCGCCTCGTCGAGCACGATCTCGAGCGCGGGGGTGATCCCGCCCACCGGCGGCGCGTACGACGTGGGGTCGACCTGGATCTCGAGCCGCCCCGAGCCCTCCGCGGCGTCGTCCGTGGCGGCCTCCCGCACCAGGCGGCGCAGGTCGGCCTCGCCCCGGACGCAGGCGCGCGCCGCGTCGTACAGCCGCTGGAACCGGAACCAGCCGCGCTCGTCCGCGGGGACCCGCAGGCCGACGCCGTCGAGCAGCGTCGCCGGCAGCCGCACGCCGCGGTCGGCGGCGAGCTCGGCCAGGGTGGGCACCCGCATCGACCCCGTGAAGTGCAGGTGCAGGTGGGCCTTGGGCAGGGTGGCCAGGTCTCGCACCCGGCCGAGTCTGCCCGACGGGGCGCCGCAGGACGAGCTGCGGCGCGCCCGGCCGGGGTCAGGGCGCCGGCAGCAGGCCGCGCTGCATCGCCACGGTGACGGCCGCGGTGCGGTCGTCGACCCCGAGCTTGCCGAACGCCCGCAGCAGGTGCGTCTTCACGGTGGCCTCGGCGATGAACAGCTCCCGGCCGACGGCCGCGTTCGACAGCCCGCGCGCCACCCCGGCCAGCACCTCGAGCTCCCGCGCCGTCAGCCGGTCGGTCTCGCCGCGCATCTGCTGCACCAGCCGGGACGCCACCGACGGGGACAGGGCGGTCTCCCCGCGCGCGGCCCCGCGCACCCCCGCGACGAGCTGCTCGCGCGGGGTGTCCTTGAGCAGGTAGCCCGTGGCCCCGGCCTCGACCGCCCGCAGGATGTCGGCGTCGGTCTCGTACGTCGTCAGCACCAGCACCCGCACGCCCGGCAGCTCCGCGGTGATCCGCGCCGTGGCCGCCGCGCCGTCCAGCACGGGCATCCGCAGGTCCATCAGCACCAGGTCCGGCCGCAGCTCGGCCGCGGCCGCCACGGCCGCCGCGCCGTCCGCGGCCTCGCCGACCACCTCGATGTCCGGCTCCACGGCCAGCAGCCCCGCGAGGCCCGACCGGACCACCGGGTGGTCGTCGGCCACCAGCACCCGCACCGTCGCGTCCGTCACGCCGTCTGGTCCCCGTCCTGTGTCGTCGTCCTCCGCGGTGCCCCGAGCGGCATCGCCAGCCGCACCCGCGTGCCCCGCCCCGGCTCGCCGGCGACGTCGAGCGTGCCGCCGCCCGCCGCCACCCGGTCCCGCATCCCGCGCAGGCCGACGCCCTCGGCGGTCCCGGGCGCGAGGCCCTGGCCGTCGTCGAGCACCTCGAGCGCCACCGCGCCGTCCTGCCGCGAGAGCCGCAGCAGCACGCGGCGCGCGCCCGCGTGCTTGCGGACGTTCGCCAGCGCCTCCTGGGCGGCGCGCAGCAGCACCACCTCCGTGTCCCGCCCCGCGTCGGCGACGTCGGCGAGGCTGACCTCCACCTGCACCCCCGTCTCGGCGCGGAACCGCTCACCGAGCCGGGCGAGCGCCTCCGCCAGGGTCGCGTCGGCGAGCGCGGCCGGGCCGAACGCCGCGACCAGGGCCCGGGCCTCCGCGAGGTTCTCCCGCGCGACCTGCTCGATCTGCGCCAGCCGGTCCGCCGCCTGCTCGGGCCGCCCGACCTCGATCTGCGCCTGCGCGGTCTGCGCGAGCATCACGACGCTGGTGAAGCCCTGGGCGAGGGTGTCGTGGATCTCCTGCGCCACGCGCTCCCGCTCGGCGAGCACGCCGGCCGCGTGGTTGCTGACGGCGAGCTCGGCCTGCGCGGCCTCCAGCCGCTCGATCAGGGCGGCGCGCCCCTCGGACTGCTCGGCGACCCGCGTGATCCACAGCCCGAGCGCGAGGGCGAAGATCAGGCCGATCGCCATCTGCCCGGCCAGCGACAGGAGGTCCGCGCCGGTCGCCCCGGAGCTCACCGCCATCGACGCGCAGACCGCCACGGCCAGGACCACGGACGCCCCGATGCCCTCGCGCAGGCTCGTGGCGAAGAACCACACCTGCGAGAAGCCGATGAACAGCAGGATCGAGCCGATGCTGTTCTGCCCCGCGGCCAGCGCCACGACGACGACGAGCACCACCAGGTACGTGCGGGTCAGCCGGGCGTCCCCGCGCCGGGCCCCGCGGCGGCCCACGAGGAGGTACGCCGCGAGCAGCAGCGCCTCGCCGCCGAGCGCCCACCACGTGCCGGGCCGCGGCGGGAACCCGTGGTCCACCGCGATCATCGAGACCGCGCTGATCGCCAGCAGGGCGTAGAACGCGACGTCCCACCCCGCCAGCGAGCGGCGCCAGAACTCCGTGCGCTCCGCGTCGACGGCCCCCGCGCGGGCGGTGCCGGCGAGCGGCCGCGCCTCGGCCGCGCGGGTGGTCATGGCCCCAGTGTGGCGCAGGTCAGCCGTCGTCACGGCGCCGCCACCGGAACGTCCGCACGCCCACGACCAGCCCGAGCACGAGCCACACCACCAGCACCGCGGCGACGGTGCCCAGCTCCCACGCGTCGCCCGGCTCCAGCGTGCGCGCCGAGTCGGGCAGGAACACCGAGCGCATGCCCTGCGCGAGCCACTTCAGCGGGAACACCGAGGCGACCTGCTGCATCCAGGTGGGCAGCGAGTAGAACGGGAAGAACACGCCGGAGATGAACTGGAGCACCAGCACCACCGGGGTGACGACGGCGCTCGCGGACCGCCCCGAGCGGGGCAGCGACGAGAACCCGACCCCGCACACCGCGCCGGCGGCGGTGCCGAGCAGGAACACCCAGCCGAGCGTGGCCCACTGCGCGGTGGTGTCGGGGAGCGTCACGTCGAACAGCAGCGCCGCGACGGCGAGCAGCAGGACGACCTGCACCACCGACGTGACGAGCACCTGCCCGATCTTGCCCAGGAAGTAGGCCGCCGGGGGCAGCGGGGTGCCGCCGAGCCGCTTGAGCCCGCCCTCGTCGCGCTCCACCGGGATCGACACGGCGAGGGACTGGAACGACGACAGCAGCACGCCGGTCGCGATCATCCCGGGCAGGAAGTACTGCGCGAACGGGATGCCGTCGGCCGCCTCGCCGCCGTCCTGCCCGAACACCGTCGCGAAGATCGCGAGCATGATGATCGGGTACGCGAAGATGAAGATCACCGCGTCGCGCTCGCGGAAGAACCCGCGGACCTCGTACCGGGCCCGTTCCCACCCGAGGGTGAGGGTGCCCGGCAGCCGGCCGGTCGCGGGAGCCGGGGTCGTGGTGCTCATCGTGCGGCCTCCGTCGTCGCCAGGGCGGCCGGGGCCGCGGGGGTGGTGTCCTCGTCGTCCGCGATGAGGCCGAGGTAGACGTCCTCGAGCGTCGGCCGGACGACCTGCAGCCCGAGGACCTCGCCGCCGAGCCGGGCGCCGAGCGCCGTGACCAGGGCGGTCGGGGCGTCGGTCTGCTCACGGCGCTGCGCGCCGCCCTCGGTCCACTGCACGACGGCGCGGCGGGCGGAGCGCCCGCCCAGGTCGGCGGGGGTGTCCACCGCGACCACGCGCCCTGCGCGCACCACGGCCACCCGGTCGGCCAGGTGCTCGGCCTCCTCCAGGTAGTGCGTCGTCAGCACGATCGTCGTCCCGCCGTCGCGCAGCCCCGAGATCAGGTCCCAGAACGCGTGCCGCGCCTCGGGGTCGAAGCCCGTCGTCGGCTCGTCGAGGAACAGCAGCTCGGGGCGCCCGACGATGCCGAGGGCGACGTCGAGCCGCCGCCGCTGCCCGCCCGAGAGCTGCCGGGTCCGGGTGCGGGCCTTCTCGCGCAGCCCGACCGCGTCGATGACCTCGTCCGGGTCCCGCGGGTCCGGGTAGTAGCGGGCGAAGTGGTGCACGAGCTCCGTGACCGTGGCCTCGGCCAGGTCGTTGCTGCTCTGCAGCACGATGCCGATGCGGGCGCGCCACGCGCGGCCGGCGGTCTGCGGGTCCTCGCCCAGCACGCGCACGTCGCCGCCGTCCCGCCGCCGGTACCCCTCGAGGATCTCGACGGTCGTGGTCTTCCCGGCGCCGTTCGGGCCGAGGACCGCGACGATCTCCCCGCGGGCGACCGTGAGGTCCAGCCCGTCGACGGCGCGCTTGGCGCCGTACCGCTTCTGCAGCCCGGTGACCCGGACCGCGAGGTCGTTGTCGTCCATGACCCCCAGCCTGGCGGGCGGGGTCGCGGCGCCGCGACGACCGGGGGGCGGGACCGCGCGTCCACCGACCGGTGGACGCCGGGGTCAGCCCTCGGCGAGCAGCGCCTGGATCCGGCCGACGCCCTCGGCGAGGTCCGCGTCGCCGAGCGCGTACGACAGGCGCAGGTAGCCCGACGGCCCGAAGGCCTCGCCCGGGACCACGGCGACCTCGGCCTGGTCCAGCAGCAGCGCCGCGAGCTCGGCCGACGTGGTCGGGGTGACGCCGCGGAACGTGCGCCCGAGCAGCCCGTGCACCGACGGGTACGCGTAGAACGCGCCCTGCGGGTCGGGCAGCACCACGCCGTCGATCTCGCGCAGCATCCGGACCATCGTGCGGCGCCGCCGGTCGAAGGCCTCGCGCATGTGCGCCACCGCCGACAGGTCGCCGGTGAGCGCCGCGACGGCCGCGCGCTGGGAGACGTTCGCGACGTTCGAGGTCAGGTGCGACTGGAGGTTGGTCGCGGCCTTGACGACGTCGGTCGGGCCGACCAGCCAGCCGACCCGCCAGCCGGTCATGGCGTACGTCTTGGCGACGCCGTTGAGCACGACGGTGGTGTCCGCGAGCTCCGGGACCGCGCGCAGCACGGGCGTCGCGACCGCGCCGTCGTAGGTCAGGTGCTCGTAGATCTCGTCGGTGACGACCCACACGCCGTGCTCGAGCGCCCAGCGGCCGATCTCGGCGGTCTGCTCCGGGCTGTACACGGCGCCGGTGGGGTTGGACGGGGAGCAGAACAGCAGCACCTTCGTGCGCGGGGTGCGCGCGGCCTCGAGCTGCTCGACGGTGACGGTGTAGCCCTGCTCCACGCCCGCGAGCACCTCGACCGGGACGCCGCCCGCCAGCCGGATCGCCTCCGGGTACGTGGTCCAGTACGGCGCCGGCAGCAGCACCTCGTCGCCCGGGTCGAGCAGCGTGGCGAACGCCTCGTACACCGCCTGCTTGCCGCCGTTGGTCACCAGGACGTCGCCCGGGGAGATCGCGTAGCCGGAGTCGCGCAGCGTCTTGGCGGCGATCGCCTCCTTGAGCACCGGCAGCCCGCCCGCGGGGGAGTAGCGGTGGTTCGCGGAGTCCCGGGCGGCGGCCACCGCGGCCTCGACGACGTAGTCGGGGGTCGGGAAGTCGGGCTCGCCCGCGCCGAAGCCGATCACCGGCCGGCCGGCCGCCTTCAGGGCCTTGGCCTTCGCGTCCACCGCGAGCGTCGCGGACTCGGCGATGCCGCCCACGCGCGCGGACACGCGGCGTCGGGCGGACGGGGCGGGCTGGTCGGCGGGGGCGGGCGCGCTCACGGCGTCCATCCTCGCAGACGCCGCGCGCGCCGGCCCCGCGGCGTCTCACGTCCCGGGCGGGCGCGGTTCGACCCCGGGCGCTGCGTCGCGTACAGTGATCCACCGGTGGTTGACGCCCGCCATGATGAGCCGTGCCCGCGAGGGCGGGATCGTCCAGGCGGCGCCCGGCACCGAAGGGCAGTGGCGCAATTGGTAGCGCACCGGTCTCCAAAACCGGCGGTTGTGAGTTCGAGTCTCGCCTGCCCTGCGTTTGTGGTCACGGACCGCCGACCCCAGCGGGCCGGCGGACGACATGAGGCGTCCGGCGACGGCCGGCGTCGCGAGACGTAGGGGAACGAACAGGTGAGCGACTCGGCACCCGTGGCGGCGTCCGACGCGGGCGAGCCCGCCCAGCGGACCGGTGGTGGCAAGGCCACCCGCCCGGAGCAGCGCCGCGGCCTGTTCGCCCGGATCGCGCTGTTCGTCCGCCAGGTCGTCGCCGAGCTGAAGAAGGTCGTCCGCCCGACCCGGTCCGAGCTCGTCACCTACACCAGCGTCGTCCTGGTCTTCGTGGCCGTCGTGATGGCGTTCGTGACGCTCGTCGACCTCGGCATCGGGAAGCTCACCTTCTGGGTCTTCGGGGGCTGAGCCTCCGGCGCCCGGGGCAGGGCGCACGCCACCTCAGCACCACCCTCAGCAGAAAGCAGGTCAGCACGTGTCGCAGGAATCGCAGGAGCCCGGTCTGGGTGCCGCCGAGACCGAGCTCGACGACGCCCTCGCGTCGGTCGAGGCGGTCGAGGCCCCCGCGGCGGGTTCCGACGAGCCCGCCGACGTGACGGACGAGGCGCCGGCCGAGGACGTGACCGACGCCGAGGACGGGACCGACGCCGAGGACGACGAGGCGGAGCCCGACGTCGAGGTCGACGTCGAGGAGGACCCGGTCGCGGCGTTCAAGGCGCAGCTCCGCTCGCAGCCCGGCGACTGGTACGTCATCCACTCGTACGCCGGCTACGAGAACCGGGTGAAGGCCAACCTCGAGAACCGCACCCAGAGCCTCAACATGGAGGACTTCATCTTCCAGGTGGAGGTCCCCATGGAGGAGGTCGTCGAGATCAAGAACGCGCAGCGCAAGGTCGTGCGCCGCGTGCGGATCCCCGGCTACGTCCTCGTGCGCATGGACCTCACCGACGAGTCGTGGGGCGCCGTCCGGCACACCCCGGGCGTCACCGGCTTCGTGGGCCACACCCACCAGCCCGTGCCGCTGACCTCCGACGAGGTGTTCTCCATGCTGGCCCCGACGATCGAGGCGAAGACCCCGGCCGCCGCCCCGGCGCAGAAGGCCGCCGCCGCGATCGAGGTCGACTTCACCGTCGGCGAGTCCGTGACCGTCACCGACGGCCCGTTCGACACGCTGCCGGCCACGATCTCCGAGATCAGCCCCGAGAACCAGAAGCTCAAGGTCCTCGTCTCCATCTTCGGCCGGGAGACCCCGGTCGAGCTGTCGTTCAGCCAGGTCGCCAAGATCTGACCGCCGCGCCCGCGGGCGCACACGACGGCACTGCAACCGGGTCATCGCCCACGGCGTCGGCCCACGAGAGAAGAAAGGGTGGCTCATGCCCCCGAAGAAGAAGGTCTCCGGCCTCATCAAGCTCCAGATCAACGCCGGTGCGGCCACGCCCGCCCCGCCGATCGGCCCCGCGCTCGGTCAGCACGGCGTGAACATCATGGAGTTCTGCAAGGCGTACAACGCGGCGACCGAGTCGCAGCGCGGCAACGTCATCCCCGTCGAGATCACGGTGTACGAGGACCGCTCGTTCACCTTCATCACGAAGACGCCGCCGGCCG
>JAEWGQ010000088.1 GCA_023388235.1 Actinomycetes bacterium
GGCCGCCGTCGAGCTGCACCATCGGGCGCAGGTCCGGCGGGATGACCGGGACGGCGTCCAGCACCATGCCGGTCGGCGAGTTCGTCGTGGTGAGGAACGCGTTGACGACCTTGAGGCGCTTCAGGGCGCGGGTCTTGCGCTGGCCCTTGCCGCTGCGGATGATCTCGCGCAGGTTCTCGGCCTCGGCCTCCAGGTCGAACGCCTCGAGCCGCTTCTGGATCGCCGAGGCGCCCATCGAGCCCTCGAAGTAGTTGCCGTAGCGGTCCTGCAGCTGGCGGTACAGCAGCTCGTCGCCCTCGAGGTCCGCGACCTTGAGGTTCTTGAACTTGTCCCAGATGGTGTCGAGCCGCTCGATCTCGGCGTCCGCGCGCTTGCGGATCTGCGCCATCTCGCGGTCGGCCGAGTCGCGGACCTTGCGGCGCGCGTCGGCCTTCGCACCCTCGGCCTCGAGCTCGGCCAGGTCGGCCTCGAGCTTCTGGGCGCGGGTGTTGATGTCGTTGTCGCGGCGGTCCGCGATCTCCTTCTTCTCCAGGTCGATCTCGTTCTGGAGGTTGGGGAGGTCTTCCTGGCGGCCCTCGACGTCGACCGACGTGATCATGTACGCGGCGAAGTAGATGACCTTCTCAAGGTCCTTCGGCGCGAGGTCGAGCAGGTAGCCGAGCCGCGAGGGCACGCCCTTGAAGAACCAGATGTGCGTGACGGGCGCGGCCAGCTCGATGTGGCCCATGCGCTCACGGCGCACCTTGGAGCGCGTGACCTCGACGCCACAGCGCTCGCAGATGATGCCCTTGAAGCGCACGCGCTTGTACTTGCCGCAGTAGCACTCCCAGTCCCGGGTGGGGCCGAAGATCTTCTCGCAGAAGAGGCCGTCCTTCTCGGGCTTGAGCGTGCGGTAGTTGATGGTCTCGGGCTTCTTGACCTCGCCGTGCGACCAGGTGCGGATGTCCTCGGCCGTGGCCAGGCCGATTCGCAGCTCATCGAAGACATTGACGTCGAGCAAGGGGGTCCTACTTCCTTCGCTTGCCGGCGCCGCGTGGGCGGCCGGCGGATGGAGGGTGCTGCTGGGTGGTGTCGGCCCCGGCCCGGCCCGTCACAGATGACGGTCACCGGGCCGGGGCTCGACCTCAGATCTCTTCGACGTTGCTGGCGTTCGGCCGCCGGGACAGGTCGATGCCGAGCTCCTCCGCCGCGCGGTAGACCTCGTCGTCGTTCTCCTTCATGTCGATGGACACGCCGTCCGAGGACAGCACCTCGACGTTCAGGCAGAGCGACTGCATCTCCTTGAGGAGCACCTTGAAGGACTCCGGGATCCCCGAGTCGGGGATGTTCTCGCCCTTGACGATCGCCTCGTACACCTTGACGCGCCCGGGGACGTCGTCCGACTTGATGGTCAGGAGCTCCTGCAGGGTGTAGGCCGCGCCGTATGCCTCGAGCGCCCACACCTCCATCTCGCCGAACCGCTGCCCACCGAACTGCGCCTTACCACCCAGCGGCTGCTGCGTGATCATCGAGTACGGGCCGGTCGAACGGGCGTGGATCTTGTCGTCGACCAGGTGGTGCAGCTTGAGGATGTACATGTAGCCGACGGCCACCGGGTCCGGGAACGGCTCGCCGGAGCGGCCGTCGAAGAGCCGGGCCTTGCCCGAGCCGTCGACCATGCGCTCGCCGTCGCGGTTCGGCAGCGTCGAGGAGAGCAGCCCCGTGAGGGTGCCCTCCGGGACGCCGTCGAAGACCGGCGTGGCGACCGGGTTGCCGGCCGGGGACTTCGCGGCGATCGCCGGGACGCCCTCGCGCCACGACAGGTCGTCGCCCTCGGCGAGCTCGATGTCCCAGCCCTGCTTGGCGACCCACCCGAGGTGGGTCTCGAGCACCTGGCCGACGTTCATGCGGCCGGGCACGCCCAGCGGGTTGAGCACGATGTCGACGGCGGTGCCGTCGGGCAGGAACGGCATGTCCTCGACGGGCAGGATCTTCGAGATGACGCCCTTGTTGCCGTGGCGCCCGGCGAGCTTGTCGCCGTCGGTGATCTTGCGTCGCTGGGCGATGTACACCCGGACCAGCTCGTTCACGCCGGCGGGCAGCTCGTCGCCGTCCTCACGGTTGAACGTGCGGACCTCGATGACCGTGCCGGACTCGCCGTGCGGGACCTTGAGCGACGTGTCGCGGACCTCGCGCGCCTTCTCGCCGAAGATCGCGCGGAGCAGGCGCTCCTCCGGGGTCAGCTCGGTCTCGCCCTTGGGCGTGACCTTCCCGACCAGGATGTCGCCCGCGCCGACCTCGGCGCCGATGCGGATGATGCCGCGCTCGTCCAGGTCAGCGAGGACCTCCTCGGAGACGTTCGGGATGTCCCGCGTGATCTCCTCCGGGCCCAGCTTGGTGTCGCGCGCGTCGACCTCGTGCTCCTCGATGTGGATCGAGGAGAGCACGTCGTCCTGCACGAGACGCTGGCTGAGGATGATCGCGTCCTCGTAGTTGTGGCCCTCCCACGACATGAACGCCACGAGGAGGTTGCGGCCGAGCGCGAGCTCGCCCTCGTCGGTCGCCGGGCCGTCCGCGAGGACGGAGCCGGGCTCGACGCGCTGGCCCTCGTCGACGAGCACGCGCTGGTTGTAGCTCGTGCCCTGGTTCGAGCGGCGGAACTTCGCGATCCGGTAGCTGCCGGTCGTGCCGTCGTCGTTCGCGACGAGCACGAGGTCGGCCGAGACCTCGGTGACGACACCGGGCTTCGTCGCGACGACGACGTCGCCCGCGTCGACGGCCGCGCGCCACTCCATGCCGGTCCCGACGAGCGGGGCCTCGGAGCGGACCAGCGGCACGGCCTGGCGCTGCATGTTCGCACCCATGAGGGCGCGGTTCGCGTCGTCGTGCTCGAGGAACGGGATGAGCGCCGTCGCGACCGAGACCATCTGGCGCGGCGAGACGTCCATGTAGTCGACCTGCGCGCCGGGGACGATCTCGACCTCGCCGCCCTTGGTGCGCACGAGCACGCGCTCGTCCGCGAAGGAACCGTCGGCGTTGAGCGTCTGGTTCGCCTGCGCGATGACGTGGCGGTCCTCGTCGTCGGCCGTGAGGTAGACGACCTCGTCGGTCACCTTGCCCGCCGTCACCTTGCGGTACGGCGTCTCGATGAAGCCGAACGGGTTGATGCGCCCGTACGACGCGAGCGAGCCGATCAGACCGATGTTCGGACCCTCAGGGGTCTCGATCGGGCACATGCGGCCGTAGTGCGACGGGTGGACGTCACGGACCTCCATGCCGGCGCGGTCGCGCGACAGACCACCCGGGCCGAGGGCCGAGAGACGACGCTTGTGCGTCAGGCCCGCGAGCGGGTTGTTCTGGTCCATGAACTGCGAGAGCTGCGACGTGCCGAAGAACTCGCGGATGGACGCCACGACCGGGCGGATGTTGATGAGCGTCTGCGGCGTGATCGCCTCGACGTCCTGCGTCGTCATGCGCTCGCGCACGACGCGCTCCATCCGCGACAGGCCCGTGCGGACCTGGTTCTGGATGAGCTCGCCGACGGCGCGGATGCGGCGGTTGCCGAAGTGGTCGATGTCGTCCGTCTCGACGCGCACCTCGACGGCCTCGCCGTTGCGCGTGCCCGGGATGCTCGCGTGGTCCGCGTGCAGCGCCGCGAGGTACTTGATCGTCGCGACGACGTCCGAGACCGACAGCGTGGAGTCGCTGAGCGGCGCGTCGATGCCGAGCTTCTTGTTCGCCTTGTAGCGGCCGACCTTCGCGAGGTCGTAGCGCTTCGGGTTGAAGTAGAAGTTCTCGAGGAGCGCGCGGCCGGCCTCGACCGTCGGCGGCTCGCCCGGGCGGATCTTGCGGTAGAGGTCGACGAGCGCCTCGTCCTGCGTGTGGACGTGGTCCTTCTCGAGCGTGTCGAGCACGGACGGGAAGTCCACGAACTGCTCGCGGATCTCGGACTCCGTGAGGCCGAGCGCCTTGAGCAGCACGGTCACGGACTGCTTGCGCTTGCGGTCGACGCGCACGCCGACGGCGTCGCGCTTGTCGATCTCGAACTCGAGCCAGGCACCGCGCGACGGGATGATCTTCGCGGAGAAGATGTCCTTGTCGCTCGTCTTGTCGGCGGCGCGCTCGAAGTAGACGCCGGGCGAGCGGACGAGCTGCGAGACGACGACGCGCTCGGTGCCGTTGATGATGAAGGTGCCGCGCTCGGTCATGAGCGGGAAGTCGCCCATGAAGACCGTCTGGCTCTTGATCTCACCGGTGTTGTAGTTGACGAACTCCGCGGTGACGAACAGCGGCGCGGCGTACGTGAAGTCCTTCTCCTTGCACTCGTCGGCCGTGTACTTCGGCGGCTCGAAGCGGTGGTTGGAGAACGACAGCGACATCGAGGACCCGAAGTCCTCGATCGGGGAGATCTCCTCGAAGATCTCCTCGAGACCCGACGTCGAGGGCACGTCCTGGCG
>JAEWGQ010000128.1 GCA_023388235.1 Actinomycetes bacterium
CGCAGCAGCACGTCCCGCCACGACCCGCCGCGGGCGCGCAGCACCCCCGCGCGGCAGCCGGCGAGCGTGGTGTCCACGAGGTGCGCGTGGTCGAGGGTCGCGCCGTCCAGGTCGCACCCGCGCAGCAGGCACTCGACGAGCCGCGCGCCCTCCGCGTCCGCCCCGGCGAGGTCGAGGCCGTCGAGCAGCAGGCGGTCGTAGTCGCCCTCGGGCTGCCAGGTGCCGGTCCAGGGGTCGAGCGCGTCCTCGCGGGGTGTGGTCACGGGCCCAGCCTCCCACCGCCGCGCGCGGGTGCGCCGACCGGCCGGGCCGGGCCTGGCGCCCGCTCACCCCAGCGGCCGGACCTCCGTCACCAGGTGCAGCCGCCCGCGCTTCGCGTCCCACGCGGTCACCCGCCACCCGGAGCCCGTCCGCTCGGTGCGGACGGCGGGCGACGACGGCAGCAGCACGGGCGCCGCGAACTCGACGTCCCACGCGTACGCGGGACCGCGCCGCGCCCCGACGGCCGCCAGCGCCCGGGCGGCCGTGTCCATGCCGTGCGCGATGGCCCGGGGGAACCCGAGGGCCTTGGCGGTGAGCGGCGACAGGTGGATGGGGTTGGCGTCGCCGGACACGGCGGCGTACCGGCGGCCGGTCGCGGGGCCGAGCACCCAGCGGCCCGTGGGCTCCGGCGCCGTGAACGGGGCGCGCGGCTCCTCCGCGGGGGCGTCGCCGGCGGCGCGGGAGCCGACGGCGAGGTACGTGGAGACGCCGCGCCAGGCGGGCGCCGCGTCGGCCGGGGCCCCGGCGCGCCGGACCTCCGTGACCAGGTCCACCTGCGCGCCGCGGCGGTGCGGTCGCAGGTCCTGCGCCCACGCCCGCACGTCCAGGGCGTCCCCGACCCCGAGCGGCTCGCGGAGCGCGACCCGGTTCGCGAGGTGCACCATGCCGAGCGCCGGCAGCGGGAAGTCCGGCCGGACGATCAGCGCGGTGGCGACGGGGAACGCCAGCACGTGCACGTACCCCGCGGGCAGCGCGTCCGTGGCGGGTTCGCCGACGAGGTGCTGGTAGGCCGTGAGGCGGGCAGGGTCGGGCGCGAGGCCGTCCAGCCGGTGCTCCACCGCGGGCAGCGCGCCCCGCCCGGAGGTGCGCCCGCGCAGCGAGGCGGCCCCCGCGCGGGCGTAGAGGGCGCCGAGCCGGGGCGCGGCGTCGAGGACGACCTCGCGCCGCGTCCCGGTCGTGGTGGCCGTCACCGGCCCACCATGTTCTGCCCGCACACCCGCAGCACCTGCCCGACGACGCCGCCGGCCTGCGGCGACGCGAGGAACGCCACGGCCTCGGCCACGTCGACCGGCAGCCCGCCCTGCTGCAGCGAGGACAGGCGGCGCGCGACCTGCCGGGTGAGGGCGGGCATCCGGGCCGTCATGTCGGTCTCGATGAACCCGGGCGCGACGGCGTTCGCGGTGCCGCCGAACGCGGCGAGCAGCGGCGCGGTGGCCTGCACCATGCCGATCACGCCGCCCTTGGACGCGGCGTAGTTCGTCTGCCCGCGGTTGCCGGCGATCCCGGAGGTGGACGCGAGCGACACGATGCGCGGTGCGTCCGCGAAGTCGCCGGACGTCAGCAGGGCCTCGTTGATCCGCAGCTGCGCCGCGATGTTGACCGCGATGACGGACTCCCACCGGTCGGGCGTCATGTTGGCGAGCAGCTTGTCCCGGGTGATGCCGGCGTTGTGCACCATGACGTCGAGCCGGCCGTGCCGCGCGAGCGCGTGCTCGAGGATGCGCGCGCCGGCGTCGTCCGCGGTGACGTCGAGCTGCAGCGCGGTGCCGTGCACGCGGTTCGCGACCGCTGCCAGGGCCTCGCCGGCGGCGGGGACGTCGACCGCGACGACCGTGGCCCCGTCCCGGGCGAGCGTCGTGGCGATCGCCTCGCCGATGCCGCGCGCGGCGCCGGTGACGACCGCCACCCGGCCGGCCAGCGGCCGCTCCCAGTCCGCGGGCAGCGACCCGGCCGCGGAGTCCACGGGGAGCAGCTGGCCGTCGACGTACGCGGAGCGCGCGGACAGCAGGAACCGCAGCGCCCCGAGCACGGCCGGCGCGGTCACGGGCACGTCGTCGGCGACCACGACGCCGTTGGCGGTGCCGCCGGCGCGCATCTCCTTGGCGACGGAGCGCAGCGCGCCGTCGACGCCCTGCCGCGCGGCGGCGAGCGCGGGCGCCTGGTCGGGCGACGCGGGGCGGGACACGCTGACCACGCGCCCGTGCGGGGCGAGCGACTTCAGGACCGGTCCGAGCGCGAGCACGGGCGCGGCGAGGTCCGCCGGGTGGGTCACCTCGGTCAGCGCGAGGACCACGGCGGCGAACCGGGTGCCCTCCGTGGCGTGCCGCCGGACGTCGAGGTCCCAGCCCTTGTGCTCGGGCGAGGTGCCGGACAGGAACTGCGCGAGGGTGTCGGCGTCCGCGCCCTCGCCGAGCACGAGCACGGGCCCGTCGACCAGCGGGGCGCCCGGGCGGTACCGGTGCAGCCGCGCCGGGCGGGGGAGCCCGAGCTGCTTCGCGAGCTTCGCGGTGAGGCCGTCGTTGACCAGGTCGAGGTAGCGGTCGGTGGTGGCCATCACGCCGCCTCGAGGATCGCGGCGACGCCGAGCCCGCCGGCGGCGCAGACGGACACGAGCGCGCGGACCGGGCGGTCCTCGCCGGCGGCCAGCAGCTCCGCGCGGCGGCGGTGCAGCTGCTTGGCGACGGTGGCGACGATCCGGCCGCCGGTGGCCGCGAACGGGTGGCCGGCCGCGAGCGAGGAGCCGTGCACGTTCAGCCGGTCGCGGTCGACCGTGCCGAGCGCGTCGTCCAGGCCGAGCCGGGTCAGGCAGAACTCCTTGTCCTCCCACGCGGCGAGCGTGCTGAGCACCGTCGCGGCGAACGCCTCGTGGATCTCCACGTAGTCGAGGTCGCCGAGCGTCAGGCCCTGGCGGGCGAGCAGGCGGGGCACGGCGTACACCGGCGCCATCAGCAGCCCGTCCTCGCCGTGCACGAAGTCGACGGCCGCGGTCTCGGCGTCGACGACGGCCGCGAGGGGGGTGAGCCCGCGCTCGCGCGCCCAGTCCTCGGACGCGAGCAGCACCGTCGAGGCGCCGTCGGTCAGCGGGGTGGAGTTGCCGGCGGTCATCGTCGCGGGGGTGTCCAGGCGCGTGCCGAACACGGGCCGCAGCGCCCCGAGCTTCTCCAGCGAGGTGTCGGCCCGCAGGTTCTGGTCGCGGACGAGCCCGCGGTACGGGGTGACGAGGTCGTCGAAGAACCCCGCGTCGTAGGCGGCGGCCAGGCGCTGGTGGCTGGCGAGCGCGAGCTCGTCCTGCGCGGCCCGGGAGATGCCCCACTGCGCGGTGGTCAGCGCCTGGTGCTCGCCCATCGACAGACCGGTGCGCGGCTCGTCGGTGCGCGGGGTCGCGGGCTTGAGGTCCTGCGGGCGCAGCGCGGCGACCGCCTGCAGGCGCTGGGGGACGGACCGGGCGCTGGCGAGGGACAGCAGGGTGCGGCGCAGGCCCTCGCTGACGGCGATCGGCACGTCGGACGCCGTGTCGACGCCGCCGGCCACGCCGGACTCCACCTGGCCGAGCCGGATCTTGTTCGCGACCGACACCACGGCCTCGAGCCCGGTCGCGCACGCCTGCTGCAGGTCGTACGCCGGGGTGCGGGCGGACAGCGGCGAGCCGAGCACGGCCTCGCGGGTGAGGTTGAAGTCGCGGCTGTGCTTGAGCACCGCGCCGGCGACGACCTCGCCGAGGACCTCGTCCTGCAGGCCGTACCGGGCGACCAGCCCGTCGAGCGCGGCGGTGAGCATGTCGAGGTTGCTGACGCGGGCGTAGCGCCCGCCGGCCCGCGCGAACGGGATCCGGTTGCCGCCGACCACCACGGCGCGCCGCTGCGGGGGCGTCTCGGGCGTCGGGGTCGAGCTGGGCGTGGCTGCCATGTGGGGGTCCTCCCGCATCGTCGTCGATGTCGTGCTGCCGGAAACGCCGTGGATCCGGGACTTCCGTCCCTTGTGTCGTGCCCGAAACTCACAGTACCTGATACCGTCGGTTTCGTGAGCCCCATCACACGGGACCCGTCGACGGCGACGGGGACACGGCCCCCGGCCCGGCCCGACGCCACCGCGGGACCCGGGGTCGCGCGCGCCGACGACGGCCGCTCCACCCGCTGGGAGGACCACCGCGAGGCCCGCCGCGCCGAGCTCGTCCGCGTCGCGCGCCGGGTCGTGCACCACACCGGGCCGGACGTCTCGATGGAGGACATCGCCTCGGCCGCCGGCACGTCGAAGTCGATCGTGTACCGCTACTTCACCGACAAGGACGGCCTGCAGCTCGCCGTGGCCGCCGCCGTCGTCACCGACATCCGCGACGCCCTCGACGCCGCCGCCACCGGCGCGAGCACCCCGCGGGACGCGCTGCGCGGGATGGTCGACACGTACCTCGCGATGATCGAGGGCTCGCCGCACGTCTACGCGTTCGTCACCCGCGGCGGCTCCGTCGGCCCGTTCCTCGACTCCGTGACCGAGCTCGTCGCGGCCCCGTTCCTCCGCGCGCTCGGCACCGACGCCCCGGCCGACGCCGCCTGGGCGCGGCTGTGGGCGTCCGGCGCCGTCGGCTTCGTCCGCGGCGCCGGCGAGAGCTGGCTCGCCGCGCGCGGGGCCGCCGGCGCGCCCGACGACCGCCAGGACG
>JAEWGQ010000141.1 GCA_023388235.1 Actinomycetes bacterium
GGAGGCCGCCGCGGCGGAGACCTAGCGGGTCAGCGGCCCGGGCGGCGGCGGGTCCAGGCCAGCCCGGCGACGCCGAGCGCCGCGCCCACCGCGCAGGTCCACACGCCGTGCGGCCCGACGGCGTCCGTCAGCCACAGCACCAGCGCCACGACGAGCGCGGCGAGCCACGCCACGATCCCCACGACGAACACCGGGCGCAGGCTCACCGGGACGGGGTCCGGGGCGGGCTTGCGCTGCTCGGGGCGCAGGGCGAGGCGGATGAACGACGGCACGGGCCCCAGCCTAGGCGCAGCCCGGGCCCCCGGACGCCGCCCCGGTGCCCCTCAGTCCCCGAACGCCAGCGCGGTCGCGGTGCCCAGCGCCGTCGGGACCGCCGCGAGGTAGGCGTGCGCGACGTCCCACGGCTCCAGGCCCGTGGCCTGCACGCGGGCGACGTCGTTCTCCTCGTGCGCGAGCACGGCGGCCAGCACCGCCCCCAGCCGGCCCTCGTGCCGCAGCAGCGCGGCGGACAGGGCGTCCGAGACCCCCGTCCGGGAGACCAGCTCGGTGAGGTCGAACGACTGCTGCGCCGCGACCGCGGACAGCAGGCCGACGGTGTACCCCGCGTCCTCGCCGGCGAGCGTGTGGCACGCGGTGGCGCGGGTGAGGATCGACCACAGCGACGCGATCGACGTGGGGCGCGCGTCGATGAGCGACGCGATCGCGAGCGCGTGCAGCTGGCGCGGCCCGACCAGCACGACCGCCTGCTGCACCGAGTCGATCTCGCGGCGCAGGCCGAAGGCCGACGAGTTCACCAGGTGCAGCACGCGCATCGACAGCTCGGGGTCGGCGGCGACGGTGCTGACCACGGTCTGCTGGTCGACGGGGTCCTGCCCGAGCACGCGCACGAGCTCCAGGCACTGGACCTCGCCGGCGGAGAACGTGCGGCGCACCGGCGGGGCGTCGCGCTGGAACAGCGGCCCCTGCAGCAGGTCGGCGCCCAGGGACAGGGCGAGCTCCACCAGCGCGGCGTCGTCCGCGTGCTCGGCGACGACCGTGACGCCGGCGTCGTGGGCGCGGGCGACGAGCTCGGCGCAGTGGTCGGGCCCGCGGCGCAGGTCGACCTTCACGACGGACACGCGGTCGAGCAGCCGGTCCTGCGACAGCGAGCCGTCGTAGTCCGCGAGCGCCAGCCGGACCCCCCGGGAGAGCGCCGCGGCGGCGAGCGTGCCGACGTCCTCGCGCCGGGCGAGCCAGGGCGTGATCTCGAGCATGAGCCGCGTCGCGTCGTACCAGACGGCCGCGGTGCCGGCGAGCAGCCCGGCGGTCGCGCGCAGCAGCACGGGCCGGTCCGCGGCCAGGCCGGTGAGGTCCAGGCGGCGGTACGCCGTCTCGACCGCCGCCTCGACGGCCTCGTCCGGCAGGGGAGCGCCGCTGGGCCCGCCGACCAGCACGCGCACGGCGTACCCGTGCACGTTGCGGTCGGGGTGCACGACGGGCTGCCGCAGGATGGTGGTCCCGCCGCCGCCGATCGGGCGCGGCGTGGCCGGCTCGGTGCCGGCTGCGGTGGTCATCGCGGGTCCCCGGGGCTCAGGCCGCGTGGCCGAGCGGGGCGCGCAGCGGCCAGTCCTCCGTCAGCACCGTCTGCACGGCCTGGCCGCTGGCCGGGTCGAGCACGAGCGGCGCCAGCAGGTTCGCCGTGGGCGGGTCGCCGCCGTCGGCGGGCCGGACCACGACGAGGCGCACGGCGTGCTGCGGGTCGGTGCCGAGCGCGGTGAGCACGTCGGCGTCGATCGCCGGGGCGTACCCGGGGAAGAACGCCTCCGGGTCCACGACGAACAGCCGCACGGGGCGGACGCCGTCCGGCTCCGACCGCAGGGCGTACAGCACGCCCGCGTCGTCCAGGGGGGTGAGCGTGAAGTCCTCGTACCCGGCGAGGCCCGGCATGGGCGTGCGCAGGTGCAGGTGCTCGGGCAGGTGGGCGCGACGCGGGGCGTCGACGGTCTCAGCGGTCATCGGAGGAAGTCCAGGAGGGTCGGCTGCAGCACCTTGGCGGTGGCGCCCAGGGCGCCCTTGTACGCGACCTCCTGCGACTGGATGTCGAGGATGATCTGCGCGAGGTCGACGTCCTGGATGGCACCCAGGCGCGTCTTGGCGGTGATCTGGTCGGACGCGATGACGTCCTGCGCGGAGTCGATCTGGTTCTGCCGCGCACCGTTGGACGACAGCTCGGTGAGCATGGCGTCCATGTGGACGTCGATCCGGTCGAGGAACGCCGACGGGTCGAACGTCGTGGTCGGGTCGTCGAGCGCGGCGGTGATGTCGTCCAGGGTCCGGAACACCGACGCCGTGCGGGAGCCGAAGACGGCCGACCCGGTGGAGTCGACCCGGACCGTGGTGCCGCTGGCGATGGTGCGCTCGACGCGAGCGGTGGCGACGCCGTTGAAGGCGTAGCCGCCGGCCTGCCCCTCGAACGCCGTGTCGTCGACCGTGCCGGCGAACACCGACCGGCCCAGGTACGTGGTGTTCGCCTGCGCGAGCAGGCTGTCCCGCAGGCCCTGCACCTCCTGCGCGAGCGCCTGCCGCGAGGTCTCCCCGAGGGCGCCGCTGCCGCCCTGCACCGTGAGGTTGCGGGCCTTGCGCAGCGAGGCGAGCGAGGTGGTGAGCGCGCTGTCGACCGTGAGCAGCCAGGCCTCGCCGTCGGCGGCGTTGCGGCTGTACTGGTCCAGCAGGCGCTGGTCGCCCTGGATCTTGAGCACGTCGGCGGTGCCGGCGGGGTCGTCCGAGGCGGCGTTGATCTTCTTGCCCGACGACATCTGCGCCTGCAGGTCGGACATGCGGTGCAGGTTGTGCTGCAGGTTGCCCAGGGTGGAGGTCCGCACCGTCGCCTGGGTGACGCGCCCGATCACCGGCCCACCACCCCCGTGCGGTTGATGAGCGTGTCGAGCATCTCGTCGACCGCCGTGAGCACCCGGGCCGCGCCCTCGTAGGCGCGCTGGAACGCGAGCATGTTGACGGTCTCCTCGTCGGTGTCGACGGACGTCTGGGCCAGCTGGGCGGACGCGGCCGTGGCGCGGGCGGCCTCGGCGACCGTCGCGCGGGAGGTGGCGCTCGCGGACTTCACGCCGAGGTCCACGACGAACGAGGACCACAGCGCGTCGGGCCCGCCGGCGGCCTTGGCGAGGCCGGCGATCTTCTCGCCCACGGTCCCGTCCAGCGCCTCGGCGGCGCTGCCGGACACGGCGATGTCGGCGGTGCTGGTGACCGCGACCGCGAGGCTGGTCGCCGGGTGCGCCGGGTCGATGGAGAAGAACGCGAGGCCGGTGCGCCGGTCGGCGGTGTACCCGCCGGCGTGCAGGTTGTTCACCTGCGTGGCGATCTGGGTGGCGATCCCGTCGAGCCGCGCCGCGGCGCCGGTGAGCACCCCGCCGTCGCCCTGGGGGGCGAGCACGGTGAGCAGCGCGGCGACGGTCCCGCCCTCGAGGCCGGCGGCGTGACCGGTCTTCACCCACTCGATGCCGACCGCCGCGCCGTCGACCGCGCCCTGGAAGGACTGGGGGCTGGCGGCGGACACCCGCAGGGCGTTCGCGCTGCCGCCGCTGACCAGCGCGTTGCCGGCGACCATGACGTCGATCGAGCCGTCGGCGTTCGCGCGGGTGGAGGCCCCGACGAGCGAGGAGAGCTGCGTGACCAGCAGGTCGCGCTGGTCCATCAGCTCGTTCGCGGAGCCGCCGGCGTTGGTGATCGCGAGGATCCGGGTGTTGAGGTCGGCGACGTTCGACGCGGTGGTGTTCACCTGCGTGACGAGCGAGGTGGTCGTGGTCAGGGCCTGCGACCACTGGGTCGCGATGTCCTCGTGCAGCGTGCCGAGCCGGTCCGCGACCGCCTTGCCGCGCTCCAGCAGCACCGAGCGGTTGGCGGCGGTGCCCGACGAGTTCGCGACGTCGGACCACGCGGTCCAGAAGCTCGTGAGGTCCTTGGAGAACCCGGTGGCCGACGGCTCGCCGATGGTGGCCTCGAGCGTCTTGTACTCGCCGGCGACGGTGGCCAGGCGCGAGGCGCCGGACGTCTCGTTGCGCACGCGGGCGTCCAGGAACACGTCGCCGAGGCGCTCGATGCCGGAGACGGCGGTGCCGAGGCCCACGCCGTCGGTGGTGGAGAACATGGACGGCACGGTCGCGGCGGGCAGGGAGCCGAGCGCGGCGCGCTGGCGGGTGTAGCCGACGGTGTTGGCGTTCGCCACGTTCTGCCCCGAGACCTCGAGCGCCTGGCGCTGCGCGATCAGGGAGCTGAGGGCGGTGCCCAGTCCGGAGAAGGTGCTCAACGGGTCCTCTTCCTCGGGTTCCTCGGTGGGCCGGTCGCTCAGAACGACCGGTCGAGCAGCTGCGCGCTGCGGTCGGCCGCGGCCGTGGTGTGGCCCTGGGGGTCGTAGGTCTGCACCGACTCCTGCAGGGACATGAGCGTCTCCTGCGTGGCCCGGTGGGACATCGCCAGCAGCTCGCGGTTGCCGTCCGCGAGCTGGGCGATCTCGGTGGTCAGCTGGACGAAGGCGTCGCGGTGCGCCTGCAGCAGGTCGTCCCACGGGGCGGGGGCGTGCGCGGCGAGCGCCTGGAGGGACTGCCCGGGCTCCAGGCCGAGCTCCAGGGCGACGGCGTCGGCCTCGACGGAGCGGCCGAGCTCGGCGTCCCGGATCTGGTCCAGGACGGTCTCGACCTCCCGGGTGGCGTGCGCGAGCCAGCGCGTGCGTCCGCTGGTGAGCACGAGCTGCTCCTCCTCGAGCTTGAACAGCAGCAGCTCGAGCAGACGGCGCTCGGTCCACAGGACGTCGGACAGCTCGCTCAGGGCCATCGCCGAGAGCCCCCTTTCCGTGCGGTGGATTCGTCGCGGGCCGGTCGCGGCGGTCGCCGGGCGGCACGTCTGTCCTATCGGGACGTCGGGGCCCGACCTGAGCGAAATCGGACAGGGCGCGTCGGGAGGGTCCCGGACGCGCGAGATCGCGTGCTGGATACAGGCTCCGTGTCGCGTCAGCAACCGCTCGGCTGTGATCTGCGTCACATCCTTTCGTGGCGGCCCGGAGCTATGGGGGTTCATGTCCGGTTTGTCGGTCCGGAACGTCCGAAATGGCCGAGCAAGTCGGATAAATCGGATACCCAGGAAGTTCTCGTCAAAGACTCAAGGCGCCTTTCCGGGGCGTCGAGAACCGGTCCGTGAACAGCTCCGCAGCCGCCGCACCCGCCGCCGCCGACGACCTCGTCGTCGCGCACATGCCCCTGGTCGGCTACCACGTCAGCGAGGTCCTCGCCCGGGTCCCCGCCACCGTCAGCCGCGAGGACCTCGTGTCCGCCGGCCACCTCGCGCTGGTGCTCGCCGCCCGCGCGTACGACGCGGCCACCGGAGTCCCGTTCGCCCGCTACGCCGCCCTGCGGATCCGCGGCGCGCTGATCGACGAGCTGCGCTCGATGGACTGGGCGTCCCGCGGCGCCCGGCACCGCGCCCGCGAGCTGTCGGCCACCAGCGACCGGCTCACCGCCGCGCTCGGCCGCACCCCCTCGCGCGAGGAGCTGGCGCAGGCGCTCGGCACCGACCTCGCCGCCGTCGACCAGGCGCGCCAGGACGCCGAGCGGCGCGTGCTGTCGATCGACGCCACCGTGCACCCCGTCGCCGACCTCGTGCGCGACGAGGCCCCCGGCCCGGAGGAGAACGTGCTCACCGGCGAGCGGCTGCGCTACCTGCGCGCCGCCGTCGACACGCTGCCGGACCGCCTGCGCACCGTCATCGAGGGCCTGTTCCTGCAGGACCGGTCCGTCGCGGAGCTCGCCGACGAGCTCGGCGTCACGCAGTCCCGGATCAGCCAGCTGCGCACCGAGGGCCTCGCCCTCATGCGGGACGGCCTCAACGCCAGCCTCGACCCCGACCTGGTGCCGGTCGCCGAGCGGCCCGACGGGGTCGCCGAGCGCCGCCGCCGCACCTACTTCGCGGCCGTCGCGTCGCGCGCGGCCATGACGGCCGCGAGCCGGCACGCCGAGGTCGCCCGCGCGGTGCCCACCGCGTTCGACGGCGACACCCGCACGCCCGCGGTGGTGTGAGGCCCGCAGGGCACGGACGACGGCGCGGGGCGCCGGCTGCGCACGACGCGGCCGGCGCCCCGCGCCGTTCGTGCGCCGGGGTGACCCCAACGGGTGAACCGGAGCGAATCCCTCAGGCCGCGCCGCCGCCGGTCGAAGGTCAGGGGTGAGCCCACGGATGGGCCACTTCGACCCGAATCAAGGAGGAAGAGAACCATGGGTCTCTCCGTCAACACCAACATCGCGGCGCTGAACGCGTACCGCAACCTGTCCAGCACCCAGAACGACCTGAGCAAGTCCCTCGAGAAGCTCTCGAGCGGCCTGCGCATCAACCGGGCTGCGGACGACGCGGCTGGTCTGGCGATCTCCGAGGGTCTGCGTGCCCAGATCGGTGGCACGACGCAGGCCGTCCGCAACGCCCAGGACGGCATCTCCGTCGTCCAGACCGCTGAAGGTGCGCTCACCGAGACGCACTCGATCCTGCAGCGCATGCGGACCCTGTCCGTGCAG
>JAEWGQ010000164.1 GCA_023388235.1 Actinomycetes bacterium
GGTCCGTGCTGGTGGCGCGGCGGCGGAGCGCGGGGGAGCGCCCGGGTCCCGCGGCGGGCGCGTCCCGCGACGG
This sequence comes from Actinomycetes bacterium, assembly GCA_023388235.1. Lineage (GTDB taxonomy): Bacteria > Actinomycetota > Actinomycetes > Actinomycetales > Cellulomonadaceae > Cellulomonas. The sequence continues at coordinate 74 of JAEWGQ010000164.1, forward strand.
CTGACGGCCGGCGGGCCTGCGTCCGGGACGGTTCGCGCGAGCGGGCGTCCGGCGGGGTCCGTGCGGGCGTCCGGCGCGGTCGGTGCGGGCCGGCGCCCCCGCGGCACGTGCGTGCTCGCGCCTCTCGTGGTTCGCGCGAGCCGGGGTGCGGGCGGGTGCCGGCGGCCGGACCCCGGGCCCGGGTCCGCCCCGTGATCGCGCGGGCGCTACTCATCCGGGTGTGGACCGCCCGGGCGCGTGTCGCGAGCGTCGCCCTGTGGATGGCGAGCTGCAGCACGTGGTGGGGGACAACGTCCGGCGGATCCGCGTGGCCCGCGGCCTGAGCCAGGAGGAGCTCGCGGAGCAGCTGGGCGTGCACCGCACGTTCATGGGCGCCGTCGAGCGCGGGGAGCGCAACCTCACGCTGCGGTCGGTCGAGCGTCTCGCGGCCGGCCTCGGGGTGGACCCGTCGAGCCTGGTCGCCGTCCCGGGGCGCCGGCACCGCTGAGCCGGTGGCGGCGCCGCCCGCCGGAGGTGTGCTACTCATGGGTCTGTAGACAGAGAAGTAGCGGGGCCCGGACGGTGGGCGGGTGGAAGGTGAGCTGCAGCAGGTGGTGGGTGCACGCGTCCGGGCGATCCGGCTCGAGCGCGGGATGAGTCAGGAGGCGCTGGCCGACGCCCTCGGTGTCCACCGCACCTACCTCGGCGGCGTGGAGCGGGGCGAGCGCAACCTGACCCTGCGCACCGTCGAGCGCCTCGCGGACCGCCTCGCCGTGGACACGGCCGCCCTCCTGGGGACCGACGGCCGGTGAGTCGCGGCCCCTGTGGATGAACCCCCCTCCCGTGTCAGTGCCCCCGCTCAGGGTGGTTCTCACCCGAGGGGCGCCGTCCCGGCCCCCTCGCGAGGACGAGCGGAGGAGGAGCCGTGGCGAGGAACCAGGAGGGGCCGGTCCGGCCGGCGGAGGGGTGCCCGGCGTGGTGCGTGGTGCTGCACGGGGCCGAGGACGAGGCGGGCGACCGCCGGCACGTGAGCGCGTCGCTGGCGGTGCCGGCGCGGATGCTGCGCGCGGGGGCCGTGGACCCGCCGCTGTTCGGGGAGCCCGACCCCGACGACGGGTCCGGCGAGCGGACGGCGACGGCCGACCTCGCGGTGTGCCTGCACCGCCGGGACGGCGCGCCCTCGACCTGGGTGTACGTGGGTGACGGGTCGGAGCAGGCGCTGGAGCTGACGGTGGACTCGTGGCACCGCCTGGTGCCCGCGCTGGACCGCGTGCTGGACCGGGCGCGGTCGTGACGGCCGGCCGGGTGCGTGTGGGTGGCGCGCGGCATGATGTGCCGGTGGACGCGACACGAGCCGAGACGACGCCCGACGACACCGGCCTGGACGAGGCCGCGGCCCGCCAGCTCTGGTCGGAGCTCGCCGACCGGGTGGGGGAGCTGCAGTTCGCGTACTACGTCCGCGACGAGCCGCTCGCCAGCGACGCCGAGTACGACGCGACGCTGCGCCGCCTGGAGGCGCTCGAGGACGCGTACCCGGAGTACGGGCTCCGCACGCCGGACTCGCCCACGCAGCGGGTCGGCGGGACGTTCTCGACGGAGTTCCGCGCGGTGGACCACGTGGAGCGGATGCTGTCGCTGGACAACGCGTTCTCGGCGGAGGACGTCGCCGCGTGGGCCGAGCGCGTGCACCGGGACCTCGAGCTCCCGGCGGACGCCGGCCTGCGCTACCTGACGGAGCTCAAGATCGACGGGCTCGCGATCGCGTTGCTGTACGAGCGGACCGGGGACGGTCCCGCCCGGCTGGTGCGCGCCGCGACGCGCGGGGACGGCCGCACGGGCGAGGACGTCACCCTGAACGTCCGGACCATCACGACGATCCCCGACACGCTCGGCGGCGACCCCGCGACGCACCCCGACCAGATCGAGGTGCGCGGCGAGGTGTTCCTGCCCGTGGAGGCGTTCGAGCAGCTGAACGCGGCGCAGGTCGAGGCCGGCAGGGCGCCGTTCGCGAACCCGCGCAACGCCGCCGCGGGCTCGCTGCGCCAGAAGGACCCGCGGGTCACGGCGTCCCGCCCGCTGCGCATGTACGCGCACGGCATCGGCGCGCTGCGCCGGCGCCCCGGGGCGGGACCGGCGCTCGAGCGGCAGTCGCAGGTGTACGACCTGCTGGCCGGGTGGGGCGTGCCGATCTCGCCGCACAGCCGGGTGGTCTCCGGCCTCGCGGACGTGCGCGCCCGGATCGAGGAGGTCGGCGAGCACCGGCACGACGTCGAGCACGAGATCGACGGCGTCGTCATCAAGGTCGACGAGCTCGCGCTCCAGCGCCGGCTCGGCGCGACCAGCCGCGCCCCGCGCTGGGCGATCGCCTACAAGTACCCGCCGGAGGAGGTGAACACCCGCCTGCTGGCGATCGAGGTGAACGTCGGCCGTACGGGGCGGGTCACCCCGTACGCGGTGATGGAGCCCGTGCGGGTCTCGGGCTCGACCGTGGCGATGGCGACGCTGCACAACAAGGACGTCGTCGCCGCGAAGGGCGTGCGCCCCGGCGACATGGTGGTGCTGCGCAAGGCGGGCGACGTCATCCCCGAGATCGTCGGCCCGGTGACGGCGCTCGCGGACGACGGGTACCCCCGCACCGACTGGACCATGCCGACCACGTGCCCGGAGTGCGGCTCGACGCTGCGCCCGATGCGCGAGGGCGACGTGGACCTGCGCTGCCCGAACGCCCGCACGTGCCCCGCGCAGGTGCGCGGCCGCGTCGAGCACATCGGGTCGCGCGGCGCCCTGGACATCGAGGCGCTCGGCGAGGTCACGGCGGCGGCGCTGACCCAGCCGGAGGTCCCCGCGACCCCGCCGGTGGTCAACGAGGCCGACCTGTTCGAGCTCGTCGGCTACCCGCTGGACGCACCCGAGGAGGTGCGCGAGGCGGTGCGCGCCGAGAGCCTGCGCCGGCTGGCCCAGGTCGAGGTCGTCGTGCGCGACCCGGAGACGGGGGAGCCGCGCTCGGACGAGGACGGCGTGGTGCGTCGGCGGACGCCGTTCCGGCGGCGCGTGACCTACAGCCGCGCCGCCCGGCAGGCTGCCGAGGAGTCGGGCGAGCAGCTGCCGGAGTACGTGCCGTCGGAGCAGGCCAAGAAGCTGCTGGACGAGCTCGAGGCCGCGAAGACCAAGCCGTTCTGGCGCGTGCTCGTGGCGCTGAGCATCCGCAACGTCGGGCCGACCGCCGCGCGCGCCATCGCGCAGCAGCTCGGGTCGATGGACGCGCTGGAGGCCGCGCTCGCCGACACCGAGCAGGCGCGGGCGACCCTGTCGGCGGTCGAGGGCGTGGGGCCGACGATCGCCGACTCGATCGTCGACTGGTTCGCCGAGGACTGGCACGCGGACATCGTCCGGCGCTGGCGGGCCGCCGGCGTCGCGATGCGCGACGAGGCCGACGAGTCCGTGCCGCGCACGCTGGAGGGCCTGACCGTGGTCGTCACCGGCAGCCTCGCGGGGTTCAGCCGGGACGAGGCCAAGGAGGCGGTGCTGAGCCGGGGCGGCAAGGCCGCGGGCAGCGTGTCGAAGAAGACCGACTACGTGGTCGTCGGCGAGAGCGCCGGCTCGAAGGAGACCAAGGCGCGCGAGCTCGGGCTGCGCATCCTCGACGAGGCCGGGTTCGTCACGCTGCTGGCCGAGGGGCCGGCCGGCCTCGGCGACGCGCCCGCCGCCGACGACGCGACTGCCGCCGACCGGGCGACCATCGCCGGGGACGCCGCCGACGCCCCGCGGGAGGAGGGCGCCGGAACGGCGGACGCGTCGTGACGCCTGCGCCCGGACCGGTCGGCGCGGCCGGTGAGCCCGGCGCGGTCGGTGCGTCCGCGCCGCTCGCCGCGTCCGGTACGCCCCGTGCGCCCCGTGCGCTCGTGGAGGCGGGCGCGGTCGGGCCGTCCGCACCCGTCGCCGCGCCCGGCGCGCTCGTGGAGGCCGCGACCTGGGTGCCCGCGTCCGTCGAGGAGGTCGACGGCTGGCGGCTGGGGTTCTCCGGCGGGTTCACGCGCCGTGCCAACAGCGTGCTGCCGCTCGGCGACCCGCCGGACCTGGCCCGCACCCTCGACCGCGCGGAGTCGCGCTACGCCGCGGCGGGGCTGCCGACCGTCGTGCGGCTGTGCTCCGTCGCCCCGGCGGGCCTCGCGCAGGAGCTGGCCGACCGCGGCTACGCGACCGTCGCGGCGACGGACGTGCTGGTGCGCGACCTCGCGTCACCGGCGGCGGTGCCGCCTCACCCGGGCGTGCGGGTCGTCGAGGCCGACCGGCCCGACGACGCCTGGCTCGCGGGGTGGCTCGCCGTGAAGGCCGGCGCCGCGCCCGTGGACCACGACCTGGCCCGGCGGGTGGTGACCGGGTCCCCGGCGCGCTACCTCACGGCGCTCGACGCCGCGGGTGCGGTGCTGGGGGTGCTGCGGACGGGGTTCGCGGGCGAGTGGGCCGGGCTCGGCTGCCTGGTCGTCGCCCCCGCGGCCCGGCGCCGCGGCCTCGGGCGGGTGCTCACGCGCGCTGCGCTCGCGGGTGCCGCCCGGGCGGGTGCGCGGCGGGCGTTCCTCCAGGTCGAGGTCGCGAACACGGCCGCCGCGCGCCTGTACGGCGACGAGGGGTTCCTCCCGGCCGAGCGCTACGTCTACCGGCAGCGCTGACGCCGCGCTCCCCGGGCGTCCCGCGCGGCCCCGGCCCATACTGGGCGCGTGATCTCCCGCGACCGTGCCGAGCAGCTGCAGGCGGCGGGGCTGCGCTGGACCCCGCGCTCGGGGGACCGGTTCGCCCTGCGTCAGCCGGCGCTCGCCGGCGAGGTGTTCACGATCAGCGAGATGACGATCGAGCCGCACGCGTACCCCACGGGGACCGTGCTCGGGTTCAACGGCACCACGGAGTGGGCGCTGGACTCCGTCACCCAGGACGACGCGGTGTGGCTGCCGCGCGAGGACCAGCTCCGCGAGCTGCTCGGCGGGACGTTCCGCAGCCTCGCGCGCGCGTTCGACGGGTCCTACCTGGTGGTCGCCGAGCTGCCGGGGCAGCCGGAGCGGTCGTTCGCGGCGCAGGACGCGGCGGACGCCTACGCGGACGCGGTGCTGGCGCTGGTGTCGGCCGCGCGGGTGTGAGACCTCCCGTGGGACGCGGGCCTGGGGACGACGGCCGGGACCGCCCCCGCCGCGTCTAGACTTCGGGGCATGTCCTCCCTCTCTCGTGACGAGGTCGCGCGCGTCGCGGGCCTGGCGCGGATCGACCTGACCCCCGAGGAGCTCGACCGCCTCGCGGGCGAGCTCGACGTGATCGTGCAGTCGGTCGCCCGGGTCAGCGAGGTCGCCACGCCCGACGTGCCGGCCACCAGCCACCCGCTGCCGATGACCAACGTGTTCCGCCCCGACGTGCCGGAGACGCCGCTGGCGCAGGCCGACGTGCTCGCCGGTGCCCCGGCGGCGGAGGACGGCAAGTTCCTCGTCCCGCAGATCCTCGGGGAGGAGTGAGATGACCGACCTGACCCGGCTCTCCGCGGCGGACCTGGCCGACCGGCTGACCGCGCGCGAGGTCTCCAGCGTCGAGGCCACGCAGGCCCACCTGGACCGCATGGCCGCCGTCGAGCCCGCCGTGCACGCGTACCTGCACGTCTCCGGCGAGGAGGCGCTCACCACGGCCCGCGAGGTCGACGACCGCCGCGCCGCCGGCGAGGAGCTGCACCCGCTCGCGGGCGTGCCGATCGCCGTCAAGGACGTCGTCGTGACCAAGGGCCTGCCGACCACCGCGGGTTCGCGGATCCTCGAGAACTGGGTGCCGCCGTACGACGCGACCCTGGTGGAGCGGATCAAGGCCGCGGGCCTGCCGATCCTCGGCAAGACGAACATGGACGAGTTCGCCATGGGGTCGAGCACCGAGCACTCCGCGTACGGGAACACGCACAACCCGTGGGACCTCGAGCGGATCCCGGGCGGCTCCGGCGGTGGCTCCGCCGCGGCGGTCGCCGCGTACGAGGCCCCGCTGGCCATCGGCACCGACACGGGCGGCTCGATCCGGCAGCCCGCGGCGGTCACCGGCACCGTCGGCGTGAAGCCGACGTACGGCTCGGTGTCCCGGTACGGCCTGATCGCGCTCGCGTCGTCGCTCGACCAGGCGGGCCCGGTCACGCGGACCGTCCTGGACGCGGCGCTGCTGCACGAGCTCATCGGCGGGCACGACCCGCGCGACTCGACGTCGATCCCCGAGCCGCTCCCCGGCCTGGTCGCGGCCGCCCGCCAGGGCGCGAGCGGTGACCTCACCGGCGTGCGGGTGGGCGTCGTCCGCGAGCTGCAGGGGGAGGGCTACCAGCCGGGCGTCCTCGCCCGCTTCGAGGAGTCCCTGGACCTGCTGCGCGGTGCCGGCGCCGAGATCGTCGAGGTCTCCTGCCCGCACTTCGAGTACGCGCTCGGCGCGTACTACCTCATCCTGCCGAGCGAGGCCTCGAGCAACCTGGCCAAGTTCGACGGCATGCGGTTCGGCCTGCGGGTCGAGCCGGCCGAGGGTCCCGTCACCGCGGAGCGCGTCATGGGCGCGACCCGCGGCGCCGGGTTCGGGGACGAGGTGAAGCGCCGGATCATCCTGGGCACCTACGCCCTGTCGGCGGGGTACTACGACGCCTACTACGGCAGCGCGCAGAAGGTCCGCACGCTGATCCAGCGCGACTTCGCGGCCGCGTTCTCGGCGGCGGACGTCCTGGTCTCCCCGACGGCGCCGACCACGGCGTTCAAACTGGGCGAGAAGCTCGACGACCCGCTGGCGATGTACCTCAACGACGTCGCGACCATCCCGGCGAACCTCGCCGGCGTGCCCGGCCTGTCGCTGCCGAACGGCCTGTCGGACGACGGCCTGCCCGTCGGCTTCCAGGTGCTGGCGCCCGCGAAGGCGGACGACCGGCTGTACCGCGTGGGCGCCGCGCTCGAGGCGCTGCTGGAGACGTCGTGGGGCGGCCCGCTGCTGGCCCAGGCCCCGGAGCTGGAGGTGGGCGCGTGAGCGCGCAGACCGTCGACCTGGTCGACTACGACGAGGCCGTGAGCCGGTTCGACCCGGTCATCGGCATCGAGGTGCACGTCGAGCTCGGCACCCGCACCAAGATGTTCGACGCGGCGCCGCAGACGTTCGGCGACGAGCCGAACACCGCGGTGACGCCGGTCTCCCTCGGGCTGCCGGGGGCGCTGCCCGCGGTGAACGGCACCGCGGTGGAGTACGCGATCCGGATCGGCCTCGCGCTGAACTGCGAGATCGCGGAGACCTGCCGGTTCGCCCGGAAGAACTACTTCTACCCGGACGTCCCCAAGAACTTCCAGACGTCGCAGTACGACGAGCCGATCGCCCACGACGGCTACCTGGACGTGGAGCTCGAGGACGGCACGGTGTTCCGGGTCGAGATCGAGCGCGCGCACATGGAGGAGGACGCCGGCAAGAACACGCACGTCGGCGGCGCCACCGGCCGGATCCAGGGCGCGGAGTACTCGCTGGTCGACTACAACCGGGCGGGCATCCCGCTGGTGGAGATCGTCACGCGGCCCATCACGGGTGCGGGCGAGCGGGCCCCCGAGGTCGCCCGCGCGTACGTGCAGACCCTGCGCGACATCTTCCGGGCGCTGGGCGTCTCGGAGGCCCGCATGGAGCGCGGCAACGTCCGCGCCGACGTCAACGTGTCGCTGCGCCCGACCCCCACGTCGCCGCTGGGCACGCGGACCGAGACCAAGAACGTGAACTCGTTCCGGTCCGTCGAGCGCGCCGTGCGGTACGAGATCAGCCGGCAGGCCGCGGTGCTCGACGCCGCGGGCACGGTGGTCCAGGAGACGCGGCACTTCCACGAGGACACGGGCATCACCACGGCCGGCCGCGTGAAGTCGGACGCCGAGGACTACCGGTACTTCCCCGAGCCGGACCTGGTGCCGGTGGCGCCGGACCGCGCGTGGGTCGAGGAGATCCGCGCCGGGCTGCCGGAGCTCCCGGCCGCGCGGCGGCGGCGCCTGCAGGGCGAGTGGGGCTACGCCGACGCCGAGATGCGCGACGTCGTCAACGCCGGCGCGGTGGAGCTCATCGAGGCCACGGTCGCCGCCGGCGCCACGCCCGCTGCCGCCCGCAAGTGGTGGATGGGCGAGCTCGCCCGCACGGCGAAGACCCAGGAGGTCGAGCTGGGCGACCTGCCCATCACCCCGGCGCAGATCGGGCAGCTGCAGCAGCTCGTCGACGCCGGGCGGATCAACGACAAGCTCGCCCGGCAGGTGCTCGAGGGCGTGCTCGCGGGGGAGGGCGACCCGGAGGCGGTCGTCGTCGCCCGCGGGCTCGAGGTCGTGTCCGACGACGGCCCGCTGCTCGAGGCCATCGACGGGGCGCTCGCCGCGCAGCCGGACATCGCCGAGAAGATCCGGTCCGGGAACCTCGGCCCCGTGGGCGCCATCATCGGCGCCGTCATGAAGGCCACCCGCGGCCAGGCGGACGCCGGGCGCGTGCGCGAGCTCGTGCTGGAGCGCGTGGCCCAGGGCTGATCCGGCGCGGACGGCGGCGCGGGCCCGGGCGGCCCGCGCCGCCGTCGCGCGTCCGGGCGCACGTCACGTGCGCGACCGCGCGCCGACACACGCTGGTGATCCGCGGTGCCTAGGCTCGCGGGGACGACGGGAGGGTTCATGGAGAAGCCGACGCTCGAGGGCGAGATGATCCGCCTGCGCCCCATCGGGGCGCACGACGCCGCGGCGATGTGGGACATGGTGAGCGACCCCGAGGGCCGGCGCACCACCGGCACCACCACGGAGTTCACCCGCGCCCAGGTCGACGCCTGGTGCGCGACGGTCGCGGACCTGCCGGGACGGATCGACCTCGCGATCACCGCGAACGGGTCGGACGAGTACCTGGGCGAGATCGTGCTGAACGACATCGACGAGGTCGTGGGGTCCGCGAACCTGCGGCTCGTCATGCGGCCCGCGTACCGGGGGCGCGGCTACGGCACGGAGGCCATCGAGCTGGTGCTGGGCCTGGCGTTCGACGGCATCGGGCTGCACCGGGTGGAGCTCGACGTGCTGAGCATCAACGGCCGCGCCCACTCCCTGTACGAGAACATCGGGTTCCGCGTGGAGGGGCGCCTGCGGGACGCCTACCGCGACGGCGACGGCTGGTGCGACGCGATCCTCATGGCGATGCTGGAGGACGAGTACCGGGCGCTGCGCACCGCCTGACCGCCCCCGGGTACAGCACGAGGCGCCGGCCCCCCGGAGGGTGGGGACCGGCGCCTCGGCTCGCGGTGGCTCAGACGAGCCAGCGGTTCTTGTCGACGACGGGCAGGCTCTTCCACCAGCGGCCCAGGCCCCAGGTGTCACCCGCGGCGGTCAGCGCGACGACGACCAGCGCCAGCGCGTACACGATGTGGTAGTCGACGACCGGGTTGGTGGAGCCGGCCTGCAGCGGCCACTCGGCGGCCCACATCATCAGCATGATCAGCGAGCCCGCGCCGGCGGCGACCCGGGTGCCGATGCCGAGCATGACGGCCAGGCCGACGCCGGCCATGCCGAGCATGAACAGCACGTCGGTGGCGGGGCTGGCGATGCTCTGGAAGAAGCCCTGGAACGGGCCGATCACGGCGGGGCTGTTGAGGAAGCCCTGGCTGGGCGCGCCGCCGTTGATCCAGGCGTTCTCCGACGGGGTCGAGTACCCCAGGCCGAAGGTCTTGTCGAGGAACGCCCAGAGGAAGATGAACCCGGTCGCGAGCCGCAGGCCGGCGAGGGCGCGGCGCGCGCCGGCCGACGTGACGACGTCGCCCTGGGTGCGCGGCGCGGTGGTCGCGGTGGTGCTGGTCCGGGTGGGGGTGATCGTGGCCATCTCTGCTACGTCCGTTCCTGTTCGCCCTTGTGATGACTTTCCCAATGTCCTCCCGTCGTTCGCGCCGCGCTGGGGCCGAAAGTCCCGGATGTCCCGGTTGTGCCCGCCGCACCGCCCGAAATGCCCGGTTCGCGGCACCGACCTGGGACGGAGGTCCCCCCCGATCGGACGCCGGCCGGGTCGCCGGCCGTCGGGGTGCAGCGAGGCGCCCGCCCCCGGGTGCGGGGACGGGCGCCTCGGTGCGACGCCGCACGGGCGCCGCGGGTGGTCGTGCGGTCAGCGCAGCCAGCGCTGCTGGCGCACGAGCGGCAGCTCGCGCCACCACCGGCCCAGGCCCCAGGTGTCACCCGCCAGGCAGGTGGCGACCACGATCAGGGCCAGCGCGTAGATGATGTGGTAGTCGACCAGCGGGTTCGTCGAGCCCTCGACGAGCGGCCACTCGGCCATCCACATCATCACCATGATGAGCGAGCCGGCCCACGCGGCGACCCGCAGGCCGATGCCGAGCATCACCGCGAGGCCGACGCCCAGCATGCCGAGCATGAACAGCACGTCGGTGGCCGGGCTGGCGATGCCCTGGAAGAAGCCCTGGAACGGTCCGACGACCGCCGGGCTGTTGAGGAACCCCTGGCTGGGGGTGCCGCCGTTGAGCCAGGCGCGCTCGGACGGCGTGGAGTAGCCGAGGCCGAACGTCTTGTCGAGGAACGCCCACAGGAAGATGAACCCCGTGGCGAGCCGGGTCACGGCGAGCCACCGGCGGGCGTTCACCGACGTGACGACGTCCTCCTGGATCGGCAGGGGAGCGGGAACGGTGGAGCGGGGTGTCGCGGTCGCGGTCATGAGAGTCTCCCGATCGTGTTCACGTCTTTGTGACGACCTTCTCAATGTCCCGCTCGCTGCCGGGGTTCTGCGCAGGCCGAAAGTCCCGACCTGGGGGTACTCACCCGCTCGGCGCCGCGTGTGGCCGTGCGGCGCGGCCCGGTCGCTGTCGCGTCCGGGACCCAGGTCCCGTCACCCGTCCGCGCGTCAGTGCCCCGCCGCGTACGCCGCGAGGGTGACCTCGCGCTCGGCCGCGTGGTCCACCACCCGCTCCGGGTAGTCCGGGGCGGCGGCGCGCGGCAGCCGCCACGGCTCGTGCACGGCGCGGCCGGGGACACCCCGCAGCTCGGGCACCCAGCGGCGCACGTACGTGCCGTCCGGGTCGAACGTGCGGCCCTGCGTGACGGGGTTGAACACCCGGAAGTACGGCGCGGCGTCGCGGCCGGTCCCGGCGACCCACTGCCAGTTCATCTGGTTCTGGGCGATGTCGCCGTCCACCAGCCGGGCGAGGAAGTGGTCGGCGCCGCGCTGCCAGCGCACGTGCAGGTCCTTGACGAGGAACGAGGCCACGACCATCCGCACCCGGTTGTGCATCCAGCCCTCGGCGCGCAGCTGGCGCATCCCCGCGTCGACCAGCGGGTAGCCGGTGCGGCCGGCGGTCCAGGCGGCCAGCGCGGCCTCCTCCTCCCGCCCCGTGGCCCAGGAGTCCTCGGGCAGGACGGGCGTGAGCGACTCGTGCGCGCCCGAGGGGGAGTGGAGCAGCACGTCGGCGTGGAACTCGCGCCACGCGAGCTGCCGCCGGAACGCCTCGGCGCCCGGCCCGCGGAGCCGCGCGAGGTCGGCGAGGACGGTGCGCGGGTGGATCTCGCCCCACTTGAGCGGGACGGACAGCCGCGACGTGCTGTCGAGGTCGGGGCGGTCGCGCTCGTCCGCGTACCGGGGGACGACGTCGGCCAGCGCGGCCGCCCACCGCGCCAGCGCCGCCTCCTCGCCGGCCGCGGGCAGGTCCGTGCCGTCCGGGGCGGCGGCCTCCGGCAGGCCGTCCCCGTCGACGCGCGCGAACGCCACGCGCGCGGCGGTCGTCGCCGCGTCCGGGGCGGGCGCGCGCCAGCCGTGGTCGCGCCAGGCGCGGTGGAACGGGGTGAACACCCGGTAGCCGGTCCCCGACCCGGTGCGGACCCGCCCGGGGGTCACGGCGTACGGGGACCCGGTGCGGACCAGCGGGACGGTCAGCGCCGCCTCGACCGCGTCGTCCCGGCGCCGGCCGTACGGCTCGCACGACGCGGCGGCGTGCACCGCCTCGGCGCCGGTCCGGCGGACGACGTCCGGCAGCACCACCCGCGGGTCGCCGCGGCGGACCACGAGCCGGCCGCCGGTCTGCGCGTCCAGCGCCGCCAGGCTGCGGGCCAGGTACGCGCGCCGCGGGTCGCCGGCGCGGTCCCACAGCCGCGGGTCCAGCACGTAGAGGGCCACCACCTCGCCGGAGGCGGCCGCGGCGTGCAGCGCCGGGTTGTCCCCGAGGCGGAGGTCCCGCCGGAACCAGTGGATCGCGGTCACCCGGCGACGGTAGCCAGGGGGCCGGGCCGCCGCGAACGGGCCCGGACGCACGTCGAGGCACCACCGGCCCGGGCGATGAGCCGATGGTGCCTCGACTGGGGGTACCTGGGACGGGTCGTCGTCACCAGGTGACCAGCGTGGACCGCGGGCGGATGGCCCGTCGGCCGCCCCGGGGGAGAGACGGCCGGTGGTCCGGCACGTGACCAGCGTGCCCCGCACGCGGCCTGCGCGGATGGGCCGATGGTCCCGACCGTCAGACCCGGGCCACGGCGTCGGCGTGCGCGTCGACCGCGTCGCGCAGGTACACCGCGAGACCGGGGGCGACGGCGTCGTACGTGGCGGCGAACCGCGGGTCGTCGACGTACATCGCCCCCAGGGCGCGGTACGCCGCGGGGTCCGGCCGCCAGGACAGCGAGACCCAGGCGTGGTGCCGCGCGACGAGGTCGCGGACGGCCGGGTCGGTCACCGGGGTGCCGGCCGCCAGGTGCGCGGCGAGCGCCTCGTTCACGTCCTGCGCCTCCCGCTGGTGCGCCTCGCGCTCGTCGGCGGACAGCTGCTGCCAGGCCCGCGTGCTGCGGTCCACGGCCGCGTCCCCCCAGCGCTCCCGCGCCTCGGCGTCGTACTCCCGGTGGTCGAAGCCCTCGTACATCCGGTCGGCCGGCATGGTGGTGCCCCCTTCCAGGGACTCGATGGTGGAGGCGACGGTGCGGGCGAGCCGGTCGAGCCGGTCGCGCTCGGCGAGCAGCCAGGCGTGGTGCTCCCGGAGCCGCTCGGCGCGCACGTGGTCGGCGGGCGGCCCGCCGGCGGCGTCCGCGAGGATCTCCGCGATCGTGCCCAGCCCGACGCCGAGTTCGCGCAGCACCAGCACCTGCTGGAGCCGCAGCAGCTCGGCCCGGCCGTAGGCCCGCTGGCCGTTCGGCGCGGTGCCGGCCGGCCGGAGCAGCCCGATCGCGTCGTAGTGCCGCAGCGTCCGCGACGTGACGCCGGACAGCCGGGCGACCTCGGCGGTGGTCCACCGCTCGTCGGTCCGGGTGCTCATGGCGGGTCCCCCTCGTCGTCCCCGACGGCGGTCCGTCCGCCGTCACCACAGGACGGTAGGAGCTGACGTCGCGTCAACCGCAAGCCCGGGTGTCGGTGGGCGGTGGCAGGCTCCCGGCATGGACACCGCACCCACCCCCGTCATCGGTCCCGGCGCCGCGACCGCGCGCGTGGACGCCCGGCACTGGCGCGTGCTCCTGCTGTGGCTGCACGCCGCGTTCCGCGTCCCGGACCTCGCCACCGGCGCGGCGCTCGTCGCCCGGGTCGCGGAGGCGGCCGACCGGGTCGGGGCCCGGCCGGACGTGACGCTGCGCCCGGACGTGGTGCAGGTGCGCACGACCACCTGGGCGGTGCACGGGCTGACCGAGGCGGACCTCGCGCTCGCGGCGGAGGTGAGCCGGGCCGCGGACGAGCTCGGCGTCCCCGGCGACCCGGCGCTGCTCACCGTGCAGGAGGTCGCGGTGGACGCGCTCGACATCCCCGCGGTCGCCCCGTTCTGGCGCGCGGTCCTCGGCTACGTCCCGGAGCCGGGCACCGACCCGCAGGACCCGGCGCTCGCCGACCCCGGCGGCGCCCTGGGCCCGGGGTACTGGTTCCAGCAGATGGACGCGCCGCGCCCGCAGCGCAACCGCCTGCACGTGGACGTGACCGTGCCGCACGACCAGGCGGAGGCCCGCGTGGCGGCCGCGCTCGCCGCGGGCGGGACGCTGGTGTCGGACACCCGGGCGCCCGCGTTCTGGGTGCTCGCCGACCCCGAGGGCAACGAGGCCTGCGTCTGCACCTGGCAGGCCCGCGGCCAGGGCTGAGACCGTCTCGCGTGCTGGGCGATCACTGGACGGACGCCGGCGCCGTCGCGGCGGGCGCGGACGTACCGTGTCGGGGCGTCACCGCCGCGGTGCCGCCCTGCTCGTCCGAAGGAGCCCCCGCGTGAGCCGTCCCCTGCGCTCCCGTACCTCGACCCACGGCCGCAACATGGCCGGCGCCCGCGCCCTGTGGCGCGCGACCGGCATGCGGTCGGAGGACTTCGGCAAGCCGATCATCGCGATCGCGAACTCGTACACGCAGTTCGTCCCGGGCCACGTGCACCTCAAGGACATGGGCGACCTCGTCGCGTCCGCGATCCGCGAGGCCGGCGGCGTCGCCAAGGAGTTCAACACCATCGCGGTGGACGACGGCATCGCCATGGGCCACGGCGGGATGCTCTACTCCCTGCCCAGCCGCGACCTCATCGCCGACTCCGTCGAGTACATGGTCAACGCGCACTGCGCCGACGCCCTGGTGTGCATCTCGAACTGCGACAAGATCACGCCGGGCATGCTCAACGCGGCGCTGCGGCTGAACATCCCGGTGATCTTCGTGTCGGGCGGCCCGATGGAGGCCGGCAAGGCGGTCGTGGCCGACGGCGTCGCGCGCACCCCGCTGAACCTCGTCAACGCGATCAACTACTCCGCGGACGACGCCGTGTCCGACGAGGCGCTGGGCCGGGTGGAGGAGAACGCCTGCCCCACCTGCGGCTCCTGCTCGGGCATGTTCACGGCCAACTCGATGAACTGCCTCACCGAGGCCCTCGGCCTGTCGCTGCCCGGCAACGGCTCGACGCTGGCGACGCACAGCGCCCGCCGCGAGCTGTTCCTCGAGGCCGGCCGCACGATCGTCGACCTGGCCCGCCGGTACTACGAGGACGAGGACGACACCGCCTCCCCCCGGAGCATCGCGACCCGCGCGGCGTTCAGCAACGCGATGACGCTCGACGTCGCCATGGGCGGCTCGACCAACACGGTGCTGCACATCCTCGCCGCCGCGCAGGAGGCCGAGGTCGACTTCACGCTCGCGGACATCGACGCGATCAGCCGCCGGGTGCCGTGCCTGTCGAAGGTCGCGCCGAACCACCCGGACTTCCACATGGAGGACGTGCACCGCGCCGGGGGCATCCCCGCGCTGCTGGGGGAGCTCGACCGGGCCGGCCTGCTGGACCACGACGTCACGTCCGTGCACACCCCGACGCTGCGCGCGTGGCTGGACGACTGGGACGTCCGGGGCGGGCACGCGACCGAGCGCGCGGTGGCGCTGTTCCACGCCGCGCCCGGCGGGGTGCGCACCACCCAGGCGTTCTCCACCTCGAACGTCTGGGACTCCCTCGACACCGACGCCGCGAGCGGCTGCATCCGCGACCTCGCGCACGCCTACACCGTCGAGGGCGGCCTGGCGGTGCTGCGCGGCAACCTCGCCGAGGACGGCGCGATCATCAAGACCGCGGGCATCGACCCGGACGTGTTCCACTTCGTCGGCCGCGCGCTGGTGTGCGAGTCGCAGGACGAGGCTGTCGAGAAGATCCTCACCAAGCAGGTCGAGCCCGGCCACGTCGTGGTCGTGCGCTACGAGGGCCCCGCCGGCGGCCCCGGCATGCAGGAGATGCTGTACCCGACGTCGTTCATCAAGGGCCGCGGGCTCGGCAAGGTGTGCGCGCTGATCACCGACGGCCGGTTCTCCGGCGGGTCGAGCGGCATCTCGGTCGGGCACGTCAGCCCGGAGGCGGCGGCCGGCGGCACCATCGGCCTGGTCGAGGACGGCGACGAGATCGAGATCGACGTCGAGACCCGCGTGATCCGCGTGAACGTGCCGGACGCGGTGCTCGCGGAGCGCCGGGCGAAGATGGAGGCCCGGGAGAACCCGTGGCAGCCGGTGGCCCGCGACCGGTACGTCTCGCCCGCGCTGCAGGCGTACGCGGCGATGGCCACGAGCGCGGACCGGGGCGCCGTGCGGGACGTGAGCCGGATCCGGCGCGGCTGACGCCGCCGCGCCACCGGCCGCAGCACGCGCGACCGGTGGCTCCGGCGCGCGTGCCGGGACGGATCGCCGCGCCGCGCCTACAGTCGGCTCATGACGACCTCGGGCGGGGCGAACCCGGACATCGACATCAAGCCGCGCTCGCGGCAGGTCACCGACGGCATCGAGGCGACCGCGTCGCGCGGCATGCTCCGCGCGGTCGGCATGGGCGACGACGACTGGGTCAAGCCGCAGATCGGCGTCGCGAGCTCGTGGAACGAGATCACCCCGTGCAACCTGTCGCTGCAGCGCCTCGCGCAGGCCGTGAAGGCGGGGGTGCACGCGGCGGGCGGCTACCCGCTGGAGTTCGGCACCATCTCGGTCTCGGACGGGATCTCGATGGGCCACGAGGGCATGCACTTCTCGCTGGTGAGCCGCGACATCATCGCGGACAGCGTCGAGACGGTGATGCAGGCGGAGCGCCTGGACGGGTCGGTGCTGCTGGCGGGCTGCGACAAGTCGCTGCCGGGGATGCTGATGGCGGCGGCGCGCCTGGACCTGGCGAGCGTGTTCCTGTACGCGGGCTCGATCATGCCGGGCTGGGTGAAGCTCGAGGACGGCACCGAGAAGGACGTCACGCTGATCGACGCCTTCGAGGCGGTCGGCGCGTGCGCCCGCGGCCTCATGTCCGAGGGCGACCTGGACCGCATCGAGCGCGCCATCTGCCCGGGTGAGGGCGCCTGCGGCGGCATGTACACCGCGAACACCATGGCGTCGGTCGCCGAGGCGATCGGCATGTCGGTGCCCGGGTCGGCCGCGCCGCCGAGCGCGGACCGCCGGCGCGACGCGTTCGCGCACCGGTCGGGCGAGGCCGTCGTCGCGCTGCTGCGGCAGGGCATCACCGCCCGGCAGATCATGACGAAGGAGGCGTTCGAGAACGCCATCGCCGTGGTCATGGCGTTCGGCGGCAGCACCAACGCCGTGCTGCACCTGCTGGCGATCGCGCACGAGGCAGAGGTCGACCTGACCCTCGACGACTTCAAGCGCGTCGCGGCCAGGGTCCCGCACCTGGGCGACCTCAAGCCGTTCGGCCGGTACGTCATGGCGGACGTCGACCGGATCGGCGGCGTGCCCGTCGTGATGAAGGCCCTGCTCGACGCGGGCCTGCTGCACGGCGACTGCCTCACCGTCACGGGCCGGACGGTCGCGGAGAACCTCGCGGACATCGCGCCGCCGGACCCGGACGGCAAGATCCTGCGGGCGCTCGACCACCCGATCCACCACACCGGCGGGATCACGATCCTCGACGGGTCGCTGGCCCCCGAGGGCGCCGTGGTGAAGTCGGCGGGCTTCGACACCGACGTGTTCGAGGGCACCGCGCGGGTGTTCGAGCGGGAGCGCGCGGCGCTGGACGCCCTGGAGGACGGGACGATCCAGGCGGGCGACGTCGTCGTCATCCGCTACGAGGGGCCGAAGGGCGGGCCCGGCATGCGCGAGATGCTCGCGATCACCGGTGCCATCAAGGGCGCGGGCCTCGGCAAGGACGTGCTGCTGCTGACCGACGGCCGGTTCTCCGGCGGCACGACCGGCCTGTGCGTGGGCCACGTCGCCCCCGAGGCGGTGGACGCCGGCCCCATCGCGTTCGTGCGGGACGGGGACCGGATCCGGCTGGACGTGGCGCACGCGACCCTGGACCTGCTGGTGGACGAGGACGAGCTCGCCGCGCGCCGCGCCGGGTGGGCCCCGCTGCCCCCGCGGTACACCCGCGGCGTGCTGGCGAAGTACGCGAAGCTCGTGCAGTCGGCCTCCACGGGGGCCGTGCTGATCTGAGTGCCGCCGCGCAGGTCGCCGGGGCGTGAGAGGGTCGGGGCATGGCCTGGACCGTCGAGGACGCACCGTGGTGGACGCGAGCCGTCGTCTACCAGATCTACCCCCGCTCCTTCCAGGACTCGGACGGTGACGGCGTCGGCGACCTGCGCGGCATCCTGTCCCGGCTGGACCACCTCGAGGCGCTCGGGGTGGACGTCGTGTGGCTGTCGCCGATCTACCGGTCGCCGCAGGACGACAACGGGTACGACATCTCCGACTACCAGGACATCGACCCGGTGTTCGGGACGCTGGCGGACCTGGACGAGCTCATCGCGGCGCTGCACGCGCGCGGGATGAAGCTGCTCATGGACCTCGTGGTCAACCACACGTCCGACGAGCACCCGTGGTTCACCGAGAGCCGCAGCGGCCCGGACAGCCCGAAGCGCGACTGGTACTGGTGGCGGCCGCCGCGCGACGGCATGGCCCCGGGGCAGCCGGGTGCGGAGCCGACGAACTGGCACTCGTTCTTCTCGGGCTCGACGTGGGAGCTGGACGAGGCGTCGGGGGAGTACTACCTGCACCTGTTCAGCCGCAAGCAGCCGGACCTCAACTGGGAGAACCCCGAGGTCCGCCAGGCCGTGTACGCGATGATGCGCTGGTGGCTGGACCGCGGGGTCGACGGCTTCCGGATGGACGTCATCAACCTCATCTCGAAGGACACGAGCCTGCCCGACGGGCCGGTCGTCGCCGGCGTGTGGGGTGACGGCACGGCGCACTACACGGACGGCCCGCGGGTGCACGAGTTCCTGCACGAGATGCACCGCGAGGTGTTCGAGGGCCGCGCGCACGCGCTGCTGACCGTCGGGGAGACCCCGGGCGTGACGCTCGAGGAGGCGCGGCGGTACACCGACCCGGCGCGGCGCGAGGTCGACATGGTGTTCCAGTTCGAGCACGTGGGCCTCGACCACGGGCCGGGCGGCAAGTTCGACCCGCGGCCGCTGCGGCTGACCGACCTCAAGGCGACGTTCGGCCGCTGGCAGGCGGGCCTCGCCGACGCCGGCTGGAACAGCCTGTACTGGGACAACCACGACCAGCCGCGCGTGGTGTCGCGGTTCGGGGACGACGGCCGCTACCGCAGGGAGTCGGCGAAGGCGCTCGCGACCCTGCTGCACCTGCACCGGGGGACGCCGTACGTCTACCAGGGCGAGGAGCTCGGGATGACGAACGCGCACTTCACGCGGTTCGACCAGTACCGGGACATCGAGTCCCTGCGCCACGTCGCGCAGGCCCGGGCGCTGGGCTCGGCCACGGACGAGCAGCTGCTCGCGGGCCTCGCGGCGACGAGCCGGGACAACGCCCGCACCCCGGTGCAGTGGGACGACTCGCCGCAGGCGGGCTTCACCACGGGCCGGCCGTGGCTCGCGGTGAACCCGAACCACACGGAGGTCAACGCGGCGGCCGAGCGCGCGGACCCGCAGTCCGTGTTCCACCACCACCGGCGGCTCATCGAGCTGCGGCACGCCGACCCGGTGGTGGCGCTCGGGGACTTCACGATGCTGCTGCCCGAGGACGAGCAGGTGTACGCGTTCACGCGGTCGCTCGGCGCGGACGCGCTGCTGGTGGTGGTCAACGTGTCCGGCGACGAGCGTGCGGTGGACCTCGGGGAGGCGTGGCCCGTGGCGGCCGACGGCGGCTGGGGCGACCTCGTGCTCGGCACGCACGCGGAACCGGGGGAGCCCACGGTGCTGCGGCCCTGGGAGGCACGGGTGGTCCGGCGCCGGCCGTGAGCCCGGTGCCCGGCCCGGGCGCCGTCGGGTTCAGGCCATCGAGCGCTGCACGTCCACCACGACGCGCAGCGGGTCCCGCAGCAGGGAGACCTCGTACGGCGCCTGCGGGTCGGTCAGGCCCAGGAACACCTGGGTCTGCCCCTCGAACGTCCCCGTGAGCTCGACCGCGGTCACGACCGTGCCCCCGGGTGCGCGCGTCCCGGGGGCCAGCTCCGCCACCCCGGTGTCCTGCGGGTAGCCGAGCCCCGTCAGGTAGAGCACGAGCACGCCCTCGCCCCCGAGGTCGACGGTGTCCCCGGTGGGGTCCTCGACCGCCACGGGCGCCCGCTCCACGTGCCAGCCCGGGGTGCCGGTGCCCTCCAGCTCGACCACGACGCGGTCGTACCCGGGGTGCGTGCCGGTGCGCAGCGCCGTGACGGTCAGCAGCGCGTCCGCGGACGGCTCGGCGTCGGTGCCCGTGCCGGACGCGGGGCCCCCGGCGCCGGGCGGCGCGGACGGGTCGGCACCCGCCGTGGCCGAGGGGCCGGGCGTGGACGGGCTCGCGGAGGGGTTCGCGGACGGGCTCGCGGACGGGCCCGGCCCGGACGGACCCGGCTCGGGCCCCCCGGCGCCGGCGCAGGCGGTGAGCAGGGCGAGCGCGGCGGCGGCGGAGCCGGCGAGCAACGGCCGGCGTGCGGGCCCGGTCATGGCCCGAGAGTAGGCCGCACCGGCGGACGCGGCCCGGCGGCCCTGCCGACGCGACCGGGACCCTCTCACCACGTGGACCCGTGGACCACGATGTGAGACGGCAGGGGCGGGGCGTGACACCGGCACGGGGGCGGCGTAGGGTCACCGGCATGCGGACGAACCTCCTCGTAGTACTTCCCGGGCGCGCCGGCTAGAGCCACGCACGGAAGGCTTCGTCAGCGCGCGCACCCCTCGACCGGCCCACCCCGGGCCCGAGGGGTTTTTTCGTGCCGACGGCGAGCCGGCCGGCACCACCGCAGGACGCACCACCCCGCACCGACGCCAGGAGACACCGATGGTCCAGGGCCCCCACCCGGCACCTCCCCGCAGGCCCGCGCCGCCCGCCGCCGCGGGCGCGACCCCCGAGCCGCGCACCGACGCCCCGCTGCGCGCCGTCGTCACCGAGCAGGTCACCGGCGCGAAGTCGATCGTCCGCTCGCTCGAGGAGGCCGGCGCCGAGGTCGTCTTCGGCATCCCCGGCGGCGCGATCCTGCCCACGTACGACCCGCTGATGGACTCCACCCGGCTGCGGCACATCCTCGTGCGGCACGAGCAGGGCGGCGGGCACGCCGCCACGGGGTACGCGCAGGCCACCGGCAAGGTGGGCGTCTGCATGGCGACCTCCGGGCCCGGCGCCACGAACCTCGTCACCCCGATCGCCGACGCGAACATGGACTCGATCCCGCTGGTCGCGATCACCGGGCAGGTCGGCGCGTCGCTGATCGGCACGGACGCGTTCCAGGAGGCCGACATCGTCGGCATCACGCTGCCGATCACCAAGCACAACTACCTGGTGACCGACCCCGCCGACATCCCGCGGACGATCGCCGAGGCGTTCCACATCGCGTCGACCGGCCGGCCGGGGCCCGTGCTCGTGGACATCGCGAAGTCCGCGATGCAGACGGACACGACGTTCAGCTGGCCGCAGCAGCTCGACCTGCCGGGCTACCACCCCGTGACGAAGCCGCACGGCAAGCAGATCCGCGAGGCCGCCCGGCTGCTCGCCACCGCCCGCCGGCCGGTCCTCATGGTCGGCGGCGGCGTGATCCGCTCGGGCGCGTCGGCCGAGCTGCGCCGCCTGGTGGACGCCTCCGGCGCGGCCGTCGTCACGACGCTCATGGCCCGCGGCGCCCTGCCCGACACGCACCCGCAGAACCTCGGCATGCCCGGCATGCACGGCACGGTGGCCGCCGTGGCCGCGCTGCAGAAGGCCGACCTGGTGGTGGCCCTCGGCGCGCGGTTCGACGACCGCGTCACCGGCAAGCTGTCGTCGTTCGCGCCGAACGCCGCCGTGGTGCACGCCGACATCGACCCGGCGGAGATCGGCAAGAACCGAGCGGTGGACGTCCCGATCGTGGGCGACCTGCGCGAGGTCATCACCGACCTGCTGCCCGAGCTGGCGCGCGAGCACGCGCACCACGGGCAGCCGGACCTCGAGGCGTGGTGGCAGCAGATCGACTCGTGGCGCGAGACGTTCCCGCTCGGGTACGACGAGCCCAGCGACGGGCACCTGGCGCCGCAGCACGTCATCTCCCGCATCGGCGAGATCTCCGGCCCGGAGTCGATCTTCGTGGCGGGCGTCGGGCAGCACCAGATGTGGGCGGCCCAGTTCATCCGCTACCAGCGGCCGAACTCCTGGCTGAACTCCGGCGGGCTCGGGACGATGGGCTTCTCGGTGCCGGCGGCCATGGGGGCGAAGGTCGGCGACCCGTCGCGCACCGTGTGGGCGATCGACGGCGACGGCTGCTTCCAGATGACCAACCAGGAGCTCGCCACCTGCACGATCAACGACATCCCGATCAAGGTGGCGGTGATCAACAACTCCTCGCTCGGCATGGTCCGGCAGTGGCAGACCCTGTTCTACGAGTCCCGGTACTCGAACACCGACCTGCACACCGGCCACGGCACCGTGCACGTCCCGGACTTCGTCAAGCTCGCCGACGCCTACGGGGCGGTCGGCCTGCGCTGCGAGACGGCGGGCGACGTGGACGCGACGATCCGCCGGGCCATGGAGATCGACGACCGGCCCGTGGTGGTCGACTTCACGGTCTCCCGGGACGCGATGGTATGGCCGATGGTCGCCGCCGGCGTGAGCAACGACGACATCCAGTACGCCCGGGGCATCAGCCCGGCGTGGGACCGCGAAGACTAGGAGAGCCCAGATCATGAGCCGTCACACCCTCTCCGTCCTCGTGGAGAACAAGCCCGGCGTGCTGACCCGCGTCGCGGGCCTGTTCGCCCGGCGGTCGTTCAACATCCACTCCCTGGCCGTGGGCCCGACGGAGCACGAGGAGATCTCGCGCATCACCGTCGTGGTCGACGTCGACGAGCTGCCGCTCGAGCAGGTCACCAAGCAGCTGAACAAGCTCATCAACGTCATCAAGATCGTCGAGCTCGAGGACGCCGCGTCCGTGCAGCGCGAGCTGCTGCTGGTCAAGGTCCGCGCCGAGGGCGCCACCCGCACGCAGGTGCTCGAGGTCGTCGACCTGTTCCGCGCGCACGTCGTGGACGTCGTGCCCGACACGGTCACCATCGAGGCCACCGGCTCGCCGGCGAAGCTCACCGCGCTGCTCGCGGCGCTCGACCCGTTCGGGGTCCGCGAGATCGTCCAGTCCGGCATCGTGGCCATCGGCCGCGGGCCGCGCTCCATCACCGACCGGGCGCTCGAGCGCGTCAGCCGGTCGGCCTGACCCACCCGTCTTGCACCACCCGCACAACACCGAGGAGATCCATCGTGGCTGAGCTGTTCTACGACGACGACGCCGACCTGTCCGTCATCCAGAGCAAGAAGGTCGCCGTCATCGGGTACGGCAGCCAGGGGCACGCGCACGCGCTGAACCTGCGCGACTCGGGCGTCGACGTGACGGTCGGTCTCCGCGAGGGCTCCGCGTCGCGCGCCAAGGCGGAGAACGAGGGCCTGGCCGTCGCGACCGTCGCCGAGGCCGTGCGCGGCGCCGACGTCGTCGTCATCCTCGCGCCGGACCAGGTGCAGCGGCACATCTACCGCGACGAGATCGCGCCGAACCTGGCCGAGGGCGCCGCCCTGGTGTTCGGCCACGGGTTCAACATCCGCTTCGGCTACATCAAGCCCGAGGCCGGCCACGACATCCTCATGGTCGCCCCCAAGGGCCCCGGGCACCTCGTGCGCCGCGAGTACGTCGACGGGCGCGGCGTGCCGGTCATCGTCGCCGTGGAGCAGGACGCGTCCGGCTCCGCCTGGGCGCTCGCGCTGTCCTACGCCAAGGCCATCGGCGGCCTGCGCGCGGCGGGCATCAGGACGACGTTCACCGAGGAGACCGAGACCGACCTGTTCGGCGAGCAGGCCGTCCTGTGCGGTGGCGTGTCGCAGCTGATCCAGTACGGCTTCGAGACCCTGACCGAGGCCGGCTACCAGCCCGAGGTCGCCTACTTCGAGGTGCTGCACGAGCTGAAGCTGATCGTCGACCTCATCTGGGAGGGCGGCATCACCAAGCAGCGCTGGTCCGTGTCCGACACGGCCGAGTACGGCGACTACGTCTCCGGCCCGCGGGTCATCACGCCCGACGGGAAGGAGAACATGAAGGCCGTCCTGGCCGACATCCAGGACGGCACGTTCGCGGAGCGGTTCATCACCGACCAGGACGCCGGTGCGCCGGAGTTCCGGCGCCTGCGCGAGCAGGGTCAGAACCACCCGATCGAGCCCGTCGGTCGCGAGCTGCGCAAGCTGTTCGCCTGGAAGTCCGCGGACACCGACTACACCGAGGGCTCGGCCGCGCGCTGACCCCCGGACGCCTCCGCCGAGCGGAGGGACCCGCCCGACACGCCCGGCGTGCCGCGGCGGGTCCCTCCACCCGGCGCACCCGGGGAGGATGGGACGCATGACGGACCACCCGCACGACGGCCACGCGGCCGACCAGGCCGACGCGATCCTCGCCTTCTGGGAGGTCGCGCGGGTGCGCGCCGGCGTGGTCCGGCTCGCGGCGGTGACCGGGCCCGACGTGCGCGGGACGCTCGTGCCGCCGGCCTGGTCGTTCGGCGACGACCCGGCGCTCGCGGACCAGCTGCTCGGGCTCGTGCTGGACGGGGTGAAGACCGGCACGTCGACGGCGCTGGCGGAGCTGACCCACGCCGGCGAGCCGCTGCCCGAGAAGGGCGACCTGTCGATCCTGCTGGACGGGTCGGGGCGTCCCGGCGCGCTGATCCGGACCACCCGCGTGGCGACGGTGCCGTTCGACGAGGTCGGCGAGGAGTTCGCGGCGTCCGAGGGCGAGGACGACCGGTCGCTGGCGTCGTGGCGCGCCGAGCACGAGAGGTACTGGCGGCGCGTGCTCGGGCCGCTGGGGGAGGAGTTCGCCCCGGACATGCCCGTGGTCACCGAGCGGTTCGAGCTGCTCTACCCCCGCGCGTCCGACCGGTGAGACGGTGAGTCCGCTGAGTGGGACGGGTCGGTAGGGTCGGGGGCATGGCGCAGCAGATCAACCTGGCGGTCGTCGCGGGTGACGGCATCGGCACCGAGGTCGTGGAGCAGGGCCTGCTCGCGCTCGAGGCGGCCCTGTCCGGCACGGGCAGCACCCTCACCACCACGGACTTCGACCTGGGCGCCCGCCGCTGGCACGCGACCGGCGAGACCCTGACCGACGAGGACCTGGCCGCGATCCGCGCGCACGACGCGATCCTGCTCGGCGCGATCGGCGACCCGGGCGTCCCGTCCGGCGTGCTCGAGCGCGGGCTGCTCCTGCGGCTGCGGTTCGCGCTCGACCACTACGTGAACCTGCGCCCCGCGAAGCTGTACCCGGGCGTCGCGTCCCCGCTGGCCGACCCGGGCGCGGTGGACTTCGTCGTCGTCCGCGAGGGCACCGAGGGCCCGTACGTCGGCAACGGCGGCGCGATCCGCGTCGGCACCCCGCACGAGGTCGCCAACGAGGTCAGCGTGAACACCGCGTACGGCGTCGAGCGCGTGGTGCGCGACGCGTTCGCCCGCGCCGCCGCCCGCCCGCGCCGCAAGCTCACCCTGGTGCACAAGCACAACGTCCTCGTGCACGCCGGCCACCTGTGGCGGCGCACCGTCGAGGCCGTGAACGCGGAGTTCCCCGACGTCACCGTGGACTACCTGCACGTGGACGCCGCGACGATCTTCCTCGTCACCGACCCCGCGCGGTTCGACGTGATCGTCACCGACAACCTGTTCGGCGACATCCTCACCGACCTGGCCGGCGCGATCGTCGGCGGCATCGGGCTCGCGGCGTCCGCGAACATCAACCCCGACCGCACCACGCCGAGCATGTTCGAGCCGGTGCACGGGTCCGCCCCGGACATCGCCGGGCAGGGCAAGGCCGACCCGACCGCGACGGTGCTGTCCGTCGCCCTGCTGCTCGAGCACCTGGGCGAGCACGACGCCGCCGCCCGCGTCGAGGCCGCCGTCGCGGCGGACGTGGCGGAGCGCGGCGGGCGAGTACGGTCGACGGCCGAGGTGGGCAAGGACCTCGCCGCGCGCATCGCCGGCTGAGCGCCGCCCGCGCGGGTCGCCGCGCCTGTCCACCCCGGCCGTCGCCCAGGTACCGTCAGACCGACTCCTGGTGAAAGGCCGACCGATGAGCATCTCCGACACCGACCTCGCGTTCGAGGTCCACCGCACCGACACCCCGACGCCCGACGCCGAGCGGGAGTCGCTGCTCGCCACGCCGAAGTTCGGCACCGTGTTCACCGACCACATGGCGCGCGTCTCCTGGACGCACGGGCTGGGGTGGCACGACCGCCGCGTGGAGAAGTACGGCCCCCTGCAGCTCGACCCGGCCACCGCGGTCCTGCACTACGCCCAGGAGATCTTCGAGGGCCTCAAGGCGTACCGGCACGCCGACGGCTCGGTGTGGACCTTCCGGCCGACCGCGAACGCCGAGCGCCTCCAGCGCTCCGCCCACCGCCTCGCCCTGCCCGCGCTGCCGACCGAGGACTTCCTCGCGTCGATCACCGCGCTGGTGCGCACCGACCTGGACTGGGTGCCGTCGGGGGAGGAGACCTCCCTGTACCTGCGGCCGTTCATGTACGCGTCCGAGGCGTTCCTGGGCGTGCGGCCCAGCCTGGAGGCCGAGTACCTGGTCATCGCGTCCCCGGTCGGCTCGTACTTCGCCGGCGGCGTGCAGCCGGTGTCGATCTGGGTGTCCGAGGACTACGCGCGCGCCGCGGCCGGCGGCACCGGCGCGGCCAAGTGCGGCGGCAACTACGCCGCGAGCCTGCTCCCGCAGCAGGAGGCGTACGCCCGCGGCTGCGAGCAGGTCTGCTTCCTCGACGCCGCCACCGGCACGCTGCTCGAGGAGCTCGGCGGCATGAACGTGTTCGTCGTCGGCGCCGACGGCGCGGTGTCCACGCCGCGGCTGACCGGCTCGATCCTCGAGGGCGTCACGCGGTCCTCGATCCTGCAGCTGCTCACCGAGGACGGCCGCGAGGTCACCGAGCGCGACATCCCGCTGGCCGAGCTGCTGGCCGGCCTGCGCGACGGGAGCATCGCCGAGGTGTTCGCCTGCGGGACCGCCGCCGTGGTGACGCCCATCGGGCGGCTGGCCGGCACCGACTTCGACGTGACCGTCGGCGACGGCGCGGCCGGCCCGGTCATGCAGAGCATCCGCGAGCGGCTCACCGACATCCAGTACGGCCGCGCCGCGGACCCGCACGGCTGGATGCACCGCCTGGTCTGACCGCCGGGCGCCGGCCCCGTCCCGCACGGTGGACGGGGCTGACGCCGGGCGTGACGTGTGCCACCATGAGCGCATGTCCGGTCTCCCGATCGTCATCGCCTAGCGCGTCCGCCCCCACCCCCCGCGGACGCGCCGACCTCCCGAACCCGGGGGGTCTTTTTGTTGCTCGACCCCGTGCGCCGACCCGGCGCGCACCCGGCACACCTCGCACCGTCCCCTCGCCGAGAGAAGCCCGCCCCGTGACCGAGCCGACCGCCCCCGCCGCCCCCGCGAGCCTGCCGCGCGGCGGGGCCGCCCACCCCGTGGCGGACGCCCCCGGGGCGTTCGACGTGTACGACACGACCCTGCGCGACGGGGCCCAGCAGGAGGGGATGAACCTCTCCGTGGCCGACAAGCTCGCGATCGCGCCGCTGCTCGACGAGCTCGGCGTGGGGTACATCGAGGGCGGCTGGCCGGGCGCGATCCCGAAGGACACCGAGTTCTTCGCGCGGGCGGCCAAGGAGCTGGACCTGCGGCACGCCGTGCTCACGGCGTTCGGGGCGACCCGCAAGCCCGGGGTGCGGGCGTGGGACGACCCGCAGCTGCGCGCCCTGCTCGACTCCGAGGCGCCGGTGGTGACGCTGGTCGCCAAGTCGGACTCGCGGCACGTCGAGCGCGCGCTGCGCACCACCGGGGCCGAGAACCTCGCGATGGTCGCCGACTCGGTGCGGCTGCTCGTCCAGGAGGGGCGCCGGGTGGTCGTGGACGCCGAGCACTTCTTCGACGGCTTCCGGTACGACCCGGCGTACGCGCGGGACGTGGTGCTGGCGGCGGTCGAGGCCGGCGCGGAGACGGTCGTGCTGTGCGACACGAACGGGGGGATGCTGCCGACCCAGGTGGCCGCGGTGATCGCGGACCTGCGCGCCGCGCTCGGCACCGCCGACCCGCTGACCCGGCTCGGGGTGCACGCCCACAACGACTCCGGCTGCGCGGTGGCGAACTCGCTCGCGGCCGTCGAGGCGGGGGCGGTGCACCTGCAGGGCACCGTCAACGGGTACGGGGAGCGCACCGGCAACGCCGACCTGCTCGCCACCGTCGCCAACCTGGAGCTCAAGACGGGGCGCAGCGTCCTGGTCCCGCCGGCCGACCGCCCCGGGGGCCTGGCCGAGATGACGCGGATCGCGCACCAGATCAGCGAGATCACCAACATCGCGCCCTTCGCGCGCCAGCCGTACGTCGGCGCGAGCGCGTTCGCGCACAAGGCCGGGCTGCACGCCTCGGCGATCCGCGTCGACCCGGACCTGTACCAGCACATCGACCCGCAGGCCGTCGGCAACGACATGCGGATGCTGGTCTCGGAGATGGCCGGGCGGGCGTCGATCGAGCTCAAGGGCCGCGAGCTCGGCTTCGACCTCGCGGGGCAGGACGAGGTGCTGGGCCGCGTGACGCAGCGGGTCAAGGACGCCGAGGCGCAGGGCTACACCTACGACGCCGCGGACGCGTCGTTCGAGCTGCTGCTCGCGGAGGAGGTCGAGGGCGGGCGCCCGGCGTACTTCCGGGTCGAGTCCTGGCGGACCATCGTCGAGCGCGCCGGTTCGCGCGGCACCCCCGCGACCGCCGAGGCGACCGTGAAGCTGCACGCCGGCGGCGAGCGCACCGTCGCCACCGGCGAGGGCAACGGCCCGGTGAACGCCCTCGACCAGGCGCTGCGGCTCGCGCTGCAGCGGGTGTACCCGGAGCTGGCCGAGTTCGAGCTCATCGACTTCAAGGTCCGCATCCTCGACGCCATGCACGGCACCGACGCGGTCACCCGGGTGCTCATCGAGACCTCCGACGGGCAGACCGCGTGGAGCACCGTCGGCGTCGGGCCGAACCTGATCGAGGCGTCCTGGGAGGCGCTCACGGACTCCGCGATCTGGGGTCTGCGGAACCGCGGGGTGGCGCCGCGCTGAGGCGTGCCGCGCCGAGCCGCGCCCGGTGGCATCCTGCCCTCGTGAGCCCCGTGGACCGGGCCCCGTGAGGGTCGTCGTCGCGCTCGACTCGTACAAGGGCTGCCTGAGCAGCGCCGAGGCGGGCGCCGCGGCGCGCGCGGGGGTGCTGGCGGCGGTGCCGGACGCCGAGGTGCGCGTGCTGCCCGTGGCCGACGGCGGCGAGGGCACCGTGGACGCGCTGCTGCACGGGGCGGGCGGGCGGCGGGTGGTCGCCCCGACGGTGGACGCGTTCGGGCGGCCGTTGGACGCGGTGTACGCGCTGCTCGCCGACGGCACCGCCGTGGTGGAGGCGGCGTCCTGCCTCGGGCTGGCGCAGGCCGGGGCGGTCGACGCGACGCTGCCCC
>JAEWGQ010000215.1 GCA_023388235.1 Actinomycetes bacterium
GTGCTGGGCCGCGCCGTGTCCGCCGGCGTCACCGCGCTCGCGGCGACCGGACCCGCGGTGCTGCCGCGGATCTGCGCCCTGGCCGCCGCCGTGACCGAGGCGATGGGCGGGTCCGGCTGGGTGGTGCGCCGCGACGAGGGGCCCGACGGCGGCGGTCCCGTGGTCGTCGCCCGCGGCGGCACGTCCTCGCTGCACGTCAGCGGCATGCGGCAGGTCGAGCTCGCGCGCGAGCCCTGGACGGTGACCCTGGAGTCGACGCTGCCGGCGGACGACCGGACGGTGCGCACCACGCTGCAGACGCTCCTGTCCCTGGCGGTGCTGGGCGCCGCCTGACCCGCTGCCGGCGGGTGCCGGCCGGTGGCCGACCGGCGCCGCGCCCGCGCCCGTCGCTGCCGCCGGGCCCGGCCGGCTCAGCCGTGCAGCGGCAGCGTGAGCGCGGCCGGCGCGCCCGGCACGACCCGCACCGGCACGCCCCAGTCCTGCGAGCTCAGGTGGCAGGCGGGGAACTCGATCGCCGGGTCCGCGTCGCACGAGGCGGCGCGCGCCGTCACGTGCAGCACGCCCTCGCCGACCGACGGGTCGATGCGCAGGGTCCGGGTCAGGGGGACGTCGTCGCCGGCGCCGTCGAGCAGCAGCCCGGGCGGGGTCGCGGAGACCTTCAGCAGCGTCGACGGGCCGTACCGGTCGTCGTACTTCTGCCCGGCGGCGGGCGTGAACACGACCTCGAGCGCGAGCTCCCCCGGCGCGATCTCGGTGACAGGCCGCTGCGTGCGGTGCGCGCCGGCGTCCAGCACCTCGCCGGCGAGGGTCGCGGGCAGCGCGACGCGGGTGAGGCGGTGCGCGGCCGACTCGACGACGACGAGGGTGATGCCGCCCCCGGCGGGGTCGGTCTGCACGACCAGGCCGCTGGGCTCCGCGAGGCCGGTCGCGAGCGTGCTGACCTCGCCGGGCCCGCCGTCCGCGCCGGGCGCGAACCGGCGCACGGCCCCGTTGTAGGTGTCCGCGACGACGACCGAGCCGTCGGGCAGGACGGCGACGCCCAGGGGGTGCTGCAGCAGCGCCTGGTCGGCGGTCCCGTCCCGGTGCCCGAAGTCGAACAGCCCCGCGCCCACGGCGGTGCCGACGGTGGCGGCGGCCCAGGCGTCGGCGGGGCCGGCCGCGGCGGCGGGGGCGTCGCCCGGGTCGATCCAGCGCAGCGCCGAGACCTCGGAGTCCGCGAGCCAGACGCGGCCGTCCGGGCCGGGCGCGACCCCGGAGGTCTGCGCGAACCACGCCTCGCGCGGGTCGCCGTCCACGAGGCCCTCGTTCATGGTCCCGGCGACGGGCTCGACCACCCCGGTCCGCGGGTCGAACGCCCACAGCTGGTGGTCGCCGGCCATCGCGACCAGCGCGGTCCCGGTGGCGGCGGACCAGGCGACGGCCCACGGCGAGGACAGCGGCACCTCGGTGCCGGGGCGCGGGACGCCGCCGGTCCGCCACAGGTCCGCCCGTCCGGGCAGCGGCGCGGGCACGGTGGGGTCGCCGACGAGGTACTGCGCGCCGGTGCCCGCGACGGTCCGGACGTGGCCGTCGGCGAGGCGCACCCCGCGCAGGGCGTGGTTCACGGTGTCCGCGACGAGCACGTCGTAGCCCGCGTCCGCCGCGACGTCGGGCGGCAGCAGCGCCAGGCCGTTCGGCTCGCTGAACCGGGCGTCGCCGGGCGCGCCGTCGACCAGCCCGCGCTCGCCGGACCCGATGCGGCGCAGCAGCGTCTCGCCGTCGGCGTCGAGCAGTGCCAGGCCGTGGTGCCCGGCGTCGGCGACCAGCAGCGTGCCGTCCGGCAGGGCGACGGCCTCGGCCGGGAACCGGAGCGTGCCGGCCGTGGGCTCCGGGGGCACGTACGGCCCGGAGCCGCGGTGCAGCGTGCCCTTCGCCTCGTGCTCCGCGACCAGGTCGGCCACGAGGCGCGCGACGTTGCTGCGGTGCCCCTCGCCCGCCATCTGCGCGACGACGTAGCCCTCGGGGTCGATGACGACGAGCGTCGGCCACGCGCGCGCCGTGTAGGCGGACCACGTGACGAGCTCCGGGTCGTCCAGCACGGGGTGGTGCACCTCGTACCGCTCGACGGCGGCGGCGAGGGCGTCCGGGTCGGCCTCGTGCACGAACTTCGGCGAGTGCACCCCGACGACGACGAGCACGTCGCGGTGCTCGGCCTCCAGCTCGCGCAGCTCGTCGAGGACGTGCAGGCAGTTGATGCAGCAGAACGTCCAGAAGTCGAGCAGGACGATCTTCCCGCGCAGGTCGGCGAGCGTCACGTCGCGGCCGCCGGTGTTGAGCCAGCCGCGGCCGACGAGCTCGGACGCGCGGACCTTCGGGAGGCGGACGGGGCTGGTGGTCACGGGACAAGTGAACACGACGCCGTGCCCGCCCGTTCCCCCCGTCCGCCTCCCGGGGAGCGGCTCAGACCGCCGGGGGCGGGGTCCGGTCCTCGTACCGCTCGACCACCTCGCGGTGGGAGGTGTTCGCCCGCTGCTGGTTGATGACCAGCGCGAGGATCAGCGCGAGCAGGCCCGCGCCCATGCAGATGTACCCGATGACCGTGAGGTCCACGTTCGCCAGGTTGTCGCTCACGCCGAACGCGAGGATCGCGCCGATGACGATCAGGGCGATGCCGCCGCCGATGCCCATGGTCGGACTCCTTCCGCCGGCCCGGGCGCAGGGGGCCCGGGTCCGAGCCGAGTGTGGATCGAACCGGCGCCGCGCGCGCGCCGAACGCGAACAACCCCGCGGTTGCGCACCTGTTCGGTTGCGCAGCCGCGGGGTTGTGCGTCGGGCGGACGGGCGGTCAGTGACCCGTGTCCGGGACGTCCGCGAGGTCCGGCGCGGCCGCGATCACCGGGTCCGCGGGCGCCACCGCGCGGACGGACTCCGCGAGCTCCACCAGGCGCTCCACGCCGCCGGTCCCGGTCAGGTGGTAGGTCAGGCCGTCGCGCGTCCAGATGAGCTGCCCGAACGCGTCGTTGCCCGGGTCGTACTCCGCCACGCCGCCCGCGACC
>JAEWGQ010000223.1 GCA_023388235.1 Actinomycetes bacterium
CGTCCTGCACCGCGGGCAGGCGGCCCTGCAGCGCGGTGACGTCGAGCGCGGCGGCCTCCCCCGCGGCCCCCGAGGCGGCGGCCTGCAGGTCGCGGACCGCGCCCGCCGCCTGCCACACCCGGACCGCGAGCCACCCGCCGACGAGCAGCGCCGCGGCGAGCAGGACCGCGCAGGCGAGGAGGACCCGGCGGCGGACTGTCATCCGCCAAGCCTCACATACCGGACATTTCGGACGGCCCGGTCGAGGGGAAGTTCACCCGGGTCAGACCGAGGCGTCCGCCGCCTCCCGCGCGGCGAGCTGGTCGGCGCCCGGGCGGCGCGGCGTCGGGACCTCCGGGTGCAGCACCTCGAGGTGCGGCCGCGAGCGCAGCCGGTACCGGACCTGCACGTTCCACCGCTTGCGGGCCCACAGCGCCGCGGCCGCCGACACCAGCAGCGCCGTGATCGACCCGATCCCGATGGACCACCGGGGGCCGAACGTCTCCCCGATCCAGCCGACGATCGGCGACCCCACCGGCGTCGCGCCGAGCATGACGATCATGTAGAGCGACATCACCCGCCCGCGCACGGCGGGATCGGTCGACATCTGGATCGTGGTGTTCGCCGCCGTCAGCATCGTCAGCGACGCCAGGCCCACCGGGATGCACGCCACCGCGTAGGACGCGAAGGTCGGCATCAGCGCCTGCACGCCGGTCGCGACCCCGAACGCGAACGCCGCGCCGATCACCAGCCGCACGCGCGGCCGCTCGCGGCGGGCGGCCAGCAGCGCCCCGCCCAGGGACCCGATCGCCAGCACCGACCCGAGGATCCCGTACTCCCCCGCGCCCTTGCCGAACTCCGCGCGCGCCATCAGCGCCGACGTCATCTGGAAGTTCAGGCCGAAGGTCGACACCACGCCGATCACCGCCATGATGACCAGGATGTCGGTCCGCCCCCGCACGTACCGGACGCCCTCGCGGATCTGCCCCTTCGCGCGCGGGGCCACCGGCATCGGGTGCAGCTCGGACGTCCGCATGAGCACCAGCGCCAGGATCGTCGCCGCGAACGACACCCCGTTGATGACGAACACCCAGCCCGTCCCGACGGCCGCGATCAGCAGGCCCGCGAGCCCCGGGCCGATCAGCCGCGCCGCGTTGAACGAGGTCGAGTTCAGGCCCACCGCGTTCGACAGGCGGCGCGCCGGGACCAGCTCCGCCACGAACGTCTGCCGCACCGGCTGGTCGATCGCCGCGACCGCACCCAGCAGCGCCGCGAACACGTAGACGTGCCAGAGCTGCGCGTGCCCCGACAGCACCAGCGCACCCAGCGCGAACGCCAGCACGCCCTGGGCCGCCTGCGTGCACATGAGCAGCTTGCGGCGGTTCACCCGGTCCGCCAGCAGCCCCGCCCACGCGGACAGCAGCAGGGTCGGCGCGAACTGCAGCGCCGTCGTGATCCCGACCGCGAGCCCGGAGTCGTCCGACAGGTCCGTGAGGACCAGCCAGTCCTGCCCGACGCGCTGCATCCAGGTCCCGATGTTCGCGACGAGCGCGCCGGCGAACCACAGCCGGTAGTTCGGGTAGCGGAGCGACGCGAAGGTGGAGTTCATGCGGTGGGCCTCATCCTGCCGCGATCCGGCGCAGCAGCACGGCTGCCTGCGCCAGGGTCCGGCGTTCCTCGGGGGTCAGGGTGGCGAGCTGGTCGGCGAGCCACGCGTCGCGGCGGCGGCGGGTCTCCTTGACCTCGGCCTCGCCCAGCGGGGTCAGGCTCACGACGACCTGCCGGCCGTCCGTCGGGTGCTCGGCCTTCTGCACGAACCCGAGGGCGACCAGCGCGTTGACCGTGCGCGTCATCGACGGGGGCTGCACGTGCTCGGCGTCCGCCAGCGCGCCCGGGCTCAGGGGGCCCTCGCGCAGCAGGATCGCGAGGACGTTGAACTGCGGGTCCGGCAGGTCGGCCGCACCGCGGCGCGACCGGATGCGGCGCGTGGACTTGGCGAGCGCGACGCGCAGCTCCCCGGCCAGCGTGGCCGGCCGGCACTGCGTGGCGCTCACGCGCTCCACCTGCTCGATCGACATGATCCTTACCTTAACTCATTACCTTGGCTAAGGAAACCCCCGCGCGCCGACCCGCGCCCCCCGCCCTCCCCGCGCTGAGGGGAGCGTTCTGCCCGACACGCCCGGCGTGTCCGGGCAGAACCCTCCCCTCACGGTCCGGGGTGGAGTCCCGGAGGTGCGGCGAGCGCGCGCGGGGCGAGCCCGCGGGTGGGGGCGGGCGGTCGAGTCCCGCGAGCGGTGCGAGCACGGCACCGACCGGGAGCCCGCAGCCCTGCCCCACGCCGAGGGGAGGGTTCTGCCCGACACGCCCGGCGTGTCCCGGCAGAACTCTCCCCTCACGGTCGCCGGGGGCGTCCAGGTGGCGGGGAACGGGACGGGCGACCTCGCGGGACGGGGCGCGGGGCGAGGCCGGCCCCCGCGCGGGGCGAGACCTGCGCGGGGCGAGCCCGGGGGGTCAGGGGCGGCCGAGGGCGCGGTACGTCCAGCCGGCGGCGCGCCAGCGGGCCGGGTCGAGGGCGTTGCGGCCGTCGACGACCCGGGGCCGGGCGACCAGCGCGGCGAGGGGCTCCGGGTCGAGGGCGCGGTACTCCGCCCACTCGGTCGCCAGCAGCACGACGTCCGCGCCGGCGACGGCCTCCTCGACCGTCGCGGCGTACCCGAGCGTGGGCCGCAGCACGCGGGCGTTGCCGAGCGCGCGCGGGTCGGTCACCCGCACGTCGGCGCCCTGCCGCTGCATCTGGGCGGCGACGTCGAGCGCCGGCGAGTCGCGGACGTCGTCGGACTCCGGCTTGAACGCCGCGCCGAGGACGGCGACGCGGCGCCCGGCGACCGAGCCGTCGCACACCTCCCGGGCCAGGTCGACCATCCGCTCGCGGCGGCGGGTGTTGATCGCGTCGACCTCCCGCAGGAACGTCAGCGCCTGGTCGACGCCGAGCTCGCCCGCGCGGGCCATGAACGCCCGGATGTCCTTGGGCAGGCAGCCGCCGCCGAACCCGAGGCCGGCGTCGAGGAACCGGCGGCCGATCCGCTCGTCGTGGCCGATGGCGTCCGCGAGCCGGGTGACGTCGGCGCCGGTGGCCTCGCACAGCTCGGCCATCGCGTTGATGAAGGAGATCTTGGTCGCGAGGAACGAGTTCGCGGCGACCTTCACGAGCTGGGCGGTCGCGTAGTCGGTGGCGACGACCGGCGTCCCCTCCGCCAGCGGGGCGGCGTACACCTCGTCCAGCACCGCCCGCGCCCGCACGCCGGCCTCGCCGTCCGGGAGCCCGTAGACGATGCGGTCGGGGTGCAGGGTGTCCTGCACCGCCCGCCCCTCGCGCAGGAACTCCGGGTTCCACACCAGGGTCGCGCCGGTGGGCGCCACGCGGGCGGCGACGGCCTCGGCGGTGCCCACGGGGACGGTCGACTTGCCGGCGACCACGTCACCCGGGCGCAGGTGCGGGAGCAGCGCGGTCACGGCCGCGTCCACGGCGCTGAGGTCCGCGCGGAACTCGCCGGCGGCCTGCGGGGTGCCGACGCACAGGAAGTGCACGGCGGCGCCGGCGACGGCCGCGGGGTCGGTGCTGAACGCGAGCCG
>JAEWGQ010000277.1 GCA_023388235.1 Actinomycetes bacterium
GCCGGACCTGCGCGACGTCGCGGCGGGCTGGGCCGACCTGGTGCGCGACCGCGCCGCCCGTGCCGACCGTGCCGACCGTGCCGCCCGTGCCGGGGTGCGGGTGGACCCCGGCCTGCTGCGCGCCGCCCTGGCCGTCCTCGAGGCGCCCGCCCCGTCCCGCACGGTCACGCTGCACGGCGACCTGAACCCGGGGAACCTGCTGCGCGGGCCCGCGGGGTGGCTCGCGATCGACCCGAAGGCGCTGCGCGGGGACCCCGCGTACGACCCGTGGCCGCTGCTGGAGCAGGTCGGCGCCCCGTGGCGGGCGCCCGACCCCGTGCGCGTGCTGCGCGACCGCACCCGCCGGGTCGCGGACGGCGCGGGCCTGGATGCGGGCGCCGTGGCCGGGTGGGCCCTGGCGCGGTCGGTGGAGGCCGCCCTGTGGCGCCGGCGCCACGGCGCGCACCGCGCGGCCGTGCGCGCGACGCTCGCGCGCGCCCGGGACTGGGC
The DNA here is from genome assembly GCA_023388235.1 of Actinomycetes bacterium. Classification (GTDB taxonomy): domain Bacteria; phylum Actinomycetota; class Actinomycetes; order Actinomycetales; family Cellulomonadaceae; genus Cellulomonas. The sequence continues at coordinate 490 of JAEWGQ010000277.1, forward strand.
GGCGGTCCGGGACGCGACCGCCGGCTGAGCCTCAGTCGCCGACGGCCCCGCGCAGGTGCTCGAACACGAGCGAGGTCTGCGTGGTCGCCACGTCCGGGCGGTCGCTGAGCCGCTCGACGACGAACCGGCGGAGCTCGGCGGTGTCCCGCACGGCGACGTGCAGCAGGAAGTCGTCGGCCCCGGCGAGGAAGTAGACGTCCAGCACCTCCGGCAGCGCGGCGAGCGACCGCGCGAACGGCTCGAGCGCGGGGCGCGCGCCGGCGGCCATCCGCACCGCGACCATGGCCCGGAGCCCCCGCCCGAGCGCCTGCGGGTCGACGTCCGCGTGGAACCCGCGGATCACGCCGGCGGCGCGCAGGGCGCGCACCCGCGCCAGGCAGGTGGACGGCGCGATGCCGGCGGCGGCGGCGAGGGCGTTGTTCGGCATCCGCCCGTCCTGCTGCAGCAGGCGCACGAGCCGGCGGTCCACCCGGTCGAGCCGAAGATCGTTCGCCGGTGCGCCCGGCCCCGCCGCGGGCGCCGCAGGAAGTTCGGTCATACGCTCACCGTAACGAAGCGACACACATCGTTACCCGGCTGTCACACCGTGAAGTTCAGTCTGGTCCCCGCGCGGGCCGACCGGTCGCGCGGCAACCCGCGAGCCCGGGAGGCGTCATGAGGGTCGGGATCCCCGCCGAGGTCAAGAACCACGAGTACCGGGTGGCCATCACCCCGGCGGGCGTGCACCAGCTGACGGCCCGCGGCCACGAGGTGCTCGTGCAGGCCGGGGCGGGCGCCGGGTCGGCCGTCGCCGACGCGGACTACGCCGCCGTGGGCGCGCGGGTCGTGCCGTCCGCGGCAGAGGTGTGGGAGGCGGCCGAGCTCGTCTGCAAGGTCAAGGAGCCGGTGCCCGCCGAGTACGGGTACCTGCGCCCGGACCTCGTGCTGTTCACCTACCTGCACCTCGCGGCGGACCGGCCGCAGACCGAGGCGCTGCTCGCCGCCGGCACCACCGCCGTCGCGTACGAGACCGTCCAGCTCGCCGACGGGTCCCTGCCGCTGCTCGCGCCGATGAGCGAGGTCGCGGGCCGGCTCGCCACGCAGGTCGGCGCGTACCACCTGATGCGCAGCGCGGGCGGGTCCGGGCGGCTGCTCGGCGGCGTGCCGGGGGTCGCTCCCGGGCGGGTCGTCGTGATCGGCGGCGGGGTCGCCGGCCGGCACGCCGCCGAGATCGCGCTCGGGATGCGGGCGGACGTCACCGTGCTGGACGTGTCGGTGCCGCGGCTGCGCGAGCTCGACTCCGCCTCGGGCGGGCGGCTGCGCACCGTGGCGTCCTCGGCACTGGCGCTGGCCGACGAGGTCGCGGCGGCCGACCTGGTGGTGGGCGCCGTGCTGGTGCCGGGCGCGCGGGCGCCGAAGCTCGTGACCGACGAGATGGTGGCCGCCATGCGCCCCGGCTCCGTGCTGGTGGACGTCGCGGTGGACCAGGGGGGCTGCTTCGCCTCGACCCGGCCGACCACCCACGACGCGCCGACCTTCCCGGTGCACGGCACGACGTTCTACTGCGTGGCGAACATGCCGGGGGCCGTGCCGGTCACGTCCACCCGCGCCCTGACCAACGCCACGCTGCCGTACCTGACGGCGCTCGCCGACCGCGGCTGGCGGGACGCGCTGGCCGCCGACCCCGCGCTGGCCGCGGGCCTGGCGACGCACGGCGGGGACCTGTTCCACGCCGGCGTCGGGGCGGCGCACGGCGTCCCGGTGCGGCCCGCCGCCGCCGTGCTCGGCCGGTGACGGCGCGCGACCTGCGGGAATGCGCGGGACGCGGCGCCGGGCCTGCTGGCACAGTGTCCGGGTGGACCCCTTCGAGCTGACCGACGGCGTGGTGCTGCTGCGCGCGCCCGGACCCGACGACGTCGACCGCGTCACCGAGATCTGCCAGGACCCGGCGATCCAGGAGTGGACGACCGTGCCCAGCCCGTACGCGCGCGCCGACGCCGAGGGCTTCGTCGGCGGGATGGTCGCGGACGGGTGGCGCACCGGCAGCAGCCTGACGTGGGCGATCCGCGTGGACGGGCACCTCGTCGGGATGGTGGGGCTCGCGAGGGAGGACGCCGGGTCGGCCGAGATCGGCTACTGGCTCGCCCCCGGGCACCGCGGCCGGGGCGTGATGTCGCGCGCCGTCGCCCTCGTGCTCGACGCGGCGTTCGGGCCGCTGGCGCTGGACCGGGTGTCCTGGCGCGCGTACGTGGGCAACGGCCCGTCCCGCGCGGTCGCCGAGCGCGCGGGGTTCCGCGTCGAGGGCACGATCCGCGGCGGCGGGGTGCAGCGCGGGGTCCGGCGCGACGAGTGGGTGGGCACCCTGCTGCGCACCGACCCGCGCCCGGGCCCGCCCGCGGCGGTCTGAGGCGGAGCGCCCCGACACGCCGGGCGTCGCGGGCAGGAGGCCCGCCCGGTGCGCCGTCCGCGCGAGGATGGGCGGATGACCTCCACCCTCGACGCGGACAACCCGTTCGCCACCCCGTCCCCGCTGCCCTACGGCCTGCCCGACTTCACGCGGATCCGCCCCGAGCACTTCCGGCCCGCCCTGCTGGCCGGGATGGCCGAGCAGCGGGCCGAGGTCGAGGCGGTCGCGGCCCGCACCGACGCGCCCACGGTGGCGAACACCCTGGAGGCCCTGGAGCGCTCCGGGCAGCTGCTGCACCGCGCGGCGATCGTGTTCTTCAACCAGTCGTCGTCGGACTCGACCCCGGAGCTGGAGGCCCTGGAGGAGGAGGTCGCCCCGCTGCTGGCGGCGCACCACGACGCGATCTACCTCGACCGGCGCCTGTTCGACCGCGTCGAGGCGCTGCACGCCGCGCACGCCGCGGGCGACCTCGACCTCGCCGACGACACCGCGTGGCTGCTGCACCGCCTGCGGACCGCGTTCGTGCGCGCCGGCGTGCGGCTGGACGACGCCGCCCAGACCCGGCTGCGCGAGCTGAACGCCGAGATCACCCGGCTCGAGACGGTGTTCGGCCGGCTGCTGCTCGCCGACACCAACGACTCCGCGGTGCTGCTCACCGACGCCGCCGAGCTCGACGGCCTGCCGGAGGACGCCCGCGCGGCCGCCGCCGAGGCCGCCGCGCGCCGCGGGCACCCGGGCGCCTGGCTGGTCGACCTGGTCCTGCCCACGCAGCAGCCGGCGCTCGCGCAGCTCACGGACCGCGCGGTGCGCGAGCGGGTGCACCG
>JAEWGQ010000003.1 GCA_023388235.1 Actinomycetes bacterium
ATCTCACCCTGTTAAATAGAAGCTCTTTAGCTATTGTGTCTTTATCAAAATCAACTTCTACACCACCTAAAGCCTTTATAGAAGTTTTAGATTGATTTATTAATTCTTTTAATTTCTCATCTATTAAGGCATCTTCCCAAGATATGTTAAGGTATTTTTTTACATCTTCAAGCATATAAACCCCTTAAATTAAAGGGAGCTTATTTGCTCCCCTTTGTTTTCTTTGTAGCCTTAGGACTCTTAGGAGCTTCCTTAACTTCTTCAACCCATGCTACGTCTTTGTATTTTTCTCTTAATTTAGTATCTATTTCTTCAAATCTTTTTTTGGTGACTTCAAATTCATCTCCAACTTTTCTTAGTTTATTTTCTGCTAAGTCTTTGAATTCTTTTAATACTTTTATTTTCATTTTTTATCCTTATACTTCAGCGTCTAATTCAATCTCTGGGATTGTTATACCTTCAACAGTTGATAAATCAACTACTAAGAATGAGTTAGGATCTTTTGGAGTTCCTGTACCAAAGAATTTAGCAATGTATAAATCCATATCTTCAATAGCTAATGTTTCTCTATATTCTGTGATTTTTACATCAGAAGATACTGCTAAAAAGTAGTTTTTCAATACACCAACGATTAAAGTATCTTCAGGAACTGCGTGAGATGGTACGATATTTTCACCTGTTGCTAATCTATCATTTACCCAAACTCCATTATCAGCTCTAAAAGCTAATGCCTTAAATACTTTTGAGTAGTATGTTTTTGGATTTACTAAGATTTCAACTTCACCATTATCTTGTTTTGCAGAAGCTAAAGCAGCTCTAATACCCACTAATGATAATGGGTCAAATGTTTCTAATTCGATTTTATCTTTTGGTGAGTGGTTACCGTCTAAAGCACCTGTTAATTTCATTAACATACCAATTGGTTCGTTTTTCCCAGCACCTTTACCTTGTACTATACCTATTTCTAGTGAAGCACTCATAGCTTCAAATAACACTTCTTTTACATATGTTGCTAACCATGTAGGTCCTAATTCTATATAGCCTTTTGGTACTGGTATAAATCCTGATAATTTAGCTGTTGTAGCTGGTGACATTTTGAATCCGTCAAGTACTACTTGTTTAATTGTTGAATCAATTGGCCCCCAAAATGCTTTCGCTTTTAGGTTAGATGCAATTAATACTTTTGCTAAACCTGTAATATTCATTACATCTATTTTTGAAATAATAGGATGCTCTGATCTAACTCTGTTTAGTACATCGTCAATTAATGTTACAGGGAACGCTTCTTCTACTCCCTTAAATCCACCCCTTTCAACTACCTCATTAAAGAATTTGTTTTCTTCTTTTGTTAACGGTTTTAATACACCTCTGTTAATTAAGATTTGTTCGTCGTTTAATGAATCTTTATATTCAGCTAATGTGTTTTGAGCTTTTTCCATTAAACTATTTTCAATAGCATTTGTAAAATTTAGAAATGCTTGTTGTTGCTGTTCTTCGTTTCCATTTTTCAATGCGTTGAAAAATTCTTGTTTTACTTGTAAATTCTCTTTGTTATCTATATCTTTTAACATATTTATTCTCCTTATAAATTAAAATTTTAATCTTGCAAAGTTTGTCATAAACTTAATTGCATTATTGATTTCTTCTTTTTCTATTTTAGTGTCTTCTTCCTTTTCAAGTACTTCATCAATTAAACCATTATCAAACGCTTCTTTTGCACTTAACCAAGTTTCATTAGTTAAAAGTCCTTCTAGTTCTTTATGTGTTCCTTTGAATCTTTCCTTATAAGTTTCTAAAACCACATTATTATCTATCTTCTCTAAAGTATCTGCTACTTTCCTTAAATCATCTGAATTACCAAATCCAAATGTAGAAGCCTTATGAATCATCATCATAGTATTTTTAGGCATTATGATTTTATCTCCAGCCATAGCTATTAAAGTAGCTCCACTTGCAATTACTCCATCTACAAATACTGTTATATTTTTACCTAACCCTTTTAGATAATTAAAGATTGATACTGAAGCAAATACTGACCCACCATATGAATTTAAGTGCAAATCTATATTTTCGTTTTTTATATCTTCAAATACTTCTCTAACTTTCTTAGGAGTTATGACGTCTATTACATCTTCTTCAGAATTAGTAAATGGATTAACCCAATCTTCGTCAACTATATCACCATAAAGGTAAACTATAGTTTTTTCATTTTCAGGTTTTGCCTGTAATTTAAATTGTATATTCTTTTTCATCAGTTACCCCCTTTCTTTATATTTTCTATCAGGTCATAGTTTTTAGTTCCAAATCTTGTAGAACCTAACTGTCCACCAACCTTTTCTCGACCTAATAATTCTAGGTTGTCATCTAAAGTATTCACACCGTTTCTAGTTAATATATCAATCATATAAGCCTTATCTTTAAGTGATTGAGGTCTTATATTTAGTGTGTTAAATTTAATATAATTTCTTTGTAGATAACTATCTTTCCCAAAGTACTTCCTGTTGATCTCGTCTGATAATATTTCAGTTAAGTAACCAATATTAAAAGCCATCAGGTTAACCCAACTCTTATCACTATCTGCAACAGTACCTTTTAATAATGTACTTGGAATTTGAAAAGCCATTGCTACATAGTCAAATACATCTTCGATTAATTGTTTAATATCTCTTGAGTCACTTCCATTTTTGTAAGTTTGATTCGTTAGGTCTGTAAACTTAAGCCCACCACTTAAAGGAAGTACTGCTCCTTCTTCCGCATTAAAGAATGACTTGAAGTTTTGTTTTAATAAATTATCGAGATTTTTTTGAGCTGCTGGAGTCTGTGCATAGTTTGTAGGAATTTCTAATGTTCCTCTCATTGCATTAGATCTCTTGTAAGTGCTTTTTGATTTCTCAATAAGTTTTCCATAATCAGAATAAAGTCCATCAATTAAATATTTAATATCTTCAGAATGAAGTCTAAAGTATAAGATATCTTTTTCTTTGAATTTCTTTTTGAATAGATAATTATCTTTAATGATGTTATAATATTCATTTTCTTTTATTGCATATTCTGTCTTTTCAAAGTCATCTGCGATATATAATTCCTTATCAACCATAAATACAAGCACTTCATTGTTATATATTAACTTTTCAACAACTTCACTCCAGAAGCTTGTTGCATTTTGATTTCTGTTCGGTTCAACATTAAATAAATAGTATGTATTATCTTTAGTCTGTTGACCTTTTCTATATACTTCTATTTCTGCTTGAGATAAAGTATTTGCTATTAAATTGATTGAAGATTGAATAGCTAAATGTTTGTAATATAATTCAACTGACAAAGATTCATAACCATCAATTACAGTTATCTTTTCACTTCTTTTTAAGAATGGAAATATATTAAAAAATACATTCTTTACTCCCATATAATCCTCCTTTCCTAATAAGTAACCACGTCATAGAAGATTGGTTCTGTGGATTCTTCTAATTTGTCATCTATCAGAGAGTGTAAGAAACAGAAGAATCCGTCTGTCTTTCTTCTCTCTGGATCTATTTTTATATAAGAAACATTACCTTTTTTATCTACAATTCTTTCAACATTCCAAACATACCATCTCATAAGTTTGTCATCTTCAAATACTAACTTCCTATCAGCAAATAGCAAATCAATCACTGGAGCTACCTTGTTATGAGAAATGGAGCCACTTCTAATTAGTTCCACATCTGGCAACCCTAAGCTTTCAAACGTTTCTTTAATTGCTCCAAACCTAAAACTATCAGCTTTTATTGTTGATATATAATAGCCTTCTTGTGCTTTTTCTATAAACCAATTAGCTAATAATTCAGGTGATATCGTCGGATAATCCTGCTCTCTAACTATTGTCAACCAGCCTTTTTTTACTGCTTCGTCAATGTTTATATTGTATTTAGTAAGCTGTAAAGACCTTTCATGAACCCATGAATGTTGCTTAAAGTATGTTTTACCGTCTTTTTTCCATCTAAGCCCTACAGATGCAAAGTCTCTCAAATCTGCAAAGTCTATAGACCCTACACATTCCAATCCTTTAAGGTCAATCCATTCATGTTCAGCCGTTGCCATCAAGTCTTCCCATGTTGTAACTGTCCTAGTTTTAGAAGTATAAGGAATATTCATTCTTTTCGTGATAAACGCTTCTTTCAAACTCTCATTCATAAGCATTTCGTTGTATTCTGTTTCTATTTCGTGTTTTAGAGTTTTGTCTTTTAATATTCTAGGATTAGCCTTAACCCATAATTCAGGCTTACCAACTTCTTGGATAGTATCTAACTTCATTATGATTGGTAGAAATCCGTTAAATTCTTCTTCACCTGTCAAGACTCTTCTTGCTCTTTCTTTATAGTCGTCAAGTAATCCGTCTCTAACTTCACCATCAGTAGTTATGAATATTCTTCTAGGTTGTTCTACTTTACCTAAACCCCCAGTAAATACTTTTACTGTGTCATAATTCTTATAAGCGTGGATTTCATCAAATATTACACAACCTTGTCTACCGCCGTCTTTAGTGTTTGCATTAGATGTTTTATAGGATAGTGTTGATCTCGTATTTTTATCTTGAATTTTAGTTAAATTATAGTTATAAAGCCTTTTTCCTTTCTCTCCCATATCGTGTATAGCTTCATATACTTCGTTAAATGATGTTTTTGCTTGTTCTTCTGAATTTGCTACAATATCAACGTTATAATTTTTTATACCATGGTGTTTTGTAATCATAAAATTAGCAAGACTTGAAATAAAACCGTTTTTACCCCAGCCACGACCAGCCATTATAAATATTATTGAAAATACAAGCATTCCAGAATCTTTATAAAATAGCCCTAATATTAAACTTGCATAAAACTTCTGGTCATCATTTAACTTAAAAAAGTATTTTTCAGTAATTCTTACATACTCTTCAACAATCTCTGCTCTAAACTCAACATTTTTATCATCTAGTATTGGTCTTATTAACTGCATTAACTGCTTCATCTCATTAGATGTTACAATCTTTTTTTGTTCTACTTGGTGCAACCAATTATTTATGTATTCATGATAATCATATTTTCTATAAACTCTTTTAGAGCTCATCATCATACTCAATGTGTTTAATATCTGCACCACGTATACCTAACTCTGATAAAATCTTAAGCATTTGAGCGTTAACTCTAACTAATTCATTGACTGAATCATTTTTCTTCACTCCGCTTTGACCGCCACCGTTATTCCATTCAACATTGACTCCACGTGCGTTTATATCTGCAATTAATAAGTTTTTTATATTCCATAATTCCATATAATCGTCAACTAAGGAGATATAATGAGATTCTAGAATATTTCTGTCTTTTAGCTGTTTTAACATATCTATTTTTATTTTTTTTCCATCATTCATATACCCCCACCCCCCTATCGTGCGATTTTGTAAAAAAGTTGCGTTCCAATGTAACCACCCCGTTCCTGTAACTC
>JAEWGQ010000026.1 GCA_023388235.1 Actinomycetes bacterium
GCGTACCGGTCCGCGCGGCGGGCCCGGGCCGGCGGGTACAGCACGGCCTCGGCGCTCGCGTACCGGTCGGGGTACGTGCCCTCCGCGACCGCGACGCGCGGCCGCGGCTGCCCGGGGGCGTCGGGCACGGCGGCGCACAGCCCGTCCACCACCGTGGGGATCGCGGAGCCGGTCGACGGCGAGAAGTGGTCGCCCGGCGTGATGACGTGCACCTCGGGCACGCGCGCGGCGGTCACCGGACGGCCTCCGTGCCGGCGCCCGCCCGCGCCCCGCGCACGGCGCTCCGCGGGGCCAGGCCGGCCGCCGCGCGCAGGTCGGACGCGGGCCCGCGCCACCGGGGCAGCGTCCAGGCCCCCGGGATCACGGCGAGGCACCGCAGCTTCTCCGCGAGCGGGATCGGCGAGGAGGTGACGGCGCGCACCAGCTCGCCGGTCACCTTCGTGTGCGGGAACGCGAACCGGACCGACGCCGCGGGGGCGTGCCACGCGAGCTGCCCGCGGCCCCGCGCCGAGAACTGCTCCGGGTGCCGGCGCTGCCAGAACAGCTGCTCGGGCACCATCGCGAACGGCCCCCGGCAGGCGAGCTCGGCGAGCAGCACCATGTCGTTGCTGACGCTCGGCCGGATGCCGCGGGTGCTGCGCAGCACCTCGGTGCGGTGCAGGCCGTAGAAGATGTGGGCGCCCTGGGCGCGCAGGAAGTGCGCCATCCGCTCGTGCGGCGTGGGCTCGGCGCACTCCAGGTCGGCGTCGAACAGGTCCTCGGTCACGCGGCCCGCGGCGTCGATGATCTGGGTCCGCGGGTACACCAGCACCGTCGCGGGGTCCCGGTCGGCGAACGTCTCCAGGCACCGGCGCACGAACGAGGGGCGCCGGATGTCGTCGGCCGCGGCCCAGGTGAAGTACGGCGCCGTCGCGAGCTCGACCAGGCGGTTGAAGTTCCACGCCCCGCCGCGGTTCACGTCCTGGCGGTGGTACGTGACCCGCTCGTCCGCCGCGGCCACCGCGCGGCAGATCTCCTCGGTGCCGTCGGTCGAGCCGTTGTCGGACACGAGGATCTCGAGGTCCGGCTCGTCCTGCTCCCGCACGGAGGCCAGGGCGGCCTCGAGGTACTTCTCCCCGTTGTAGACGGGCACCCCGACGGTGACGCGGGCGGCGGCGCGGGTCACGGCAGGTCCTCCCGGGTCGGGTCGGCGGCGTCGTGGTGGCGCATGGTGCCCTCCTGGTCGGCGGTCATGGGGCCCGTCCGGGGCCGTACGCGGCGAGTGAGACGAGGGAGACGGGCCAGGTCGGCTCGGCGTGCACCGGCTCCCACGCGGGGAGCAGGCCGCCGGTCTGGCCGCCGTAGTTCGCGCTGGGGATCGTGACGTCCCGCTGGGTGGTCGTCGGCACGGTGACCCGGACGGCCGTGGCCTCGACCGGGTCGAACCGCACCGTGTGCGTGCGCTCGAGGAACGCGCCCTCGACCCGGCCGACCTCGGTCCAGGCGCCGTCGTGCTCGACCTCGACGACCGCGTCCTTCAGGCCCGCGGTGCAGCACCGGATGCCCGCCGACTCCACGACCACGCGGTCGAGGGTGGCCGGCTCCGCCAGGTCGACCCGCACCCACGGGCTCACGTCGGGGCCGTCGGCGGTGCTCGGGCCCGCGCGCCACGGCGTCGCCAGCGCCCCCTCCGGGGCGACCAGCGCGGCGGCGTCCCCGGCGGACGTCGACGACGCGGTCACCGTCCCGCCGGTGAGCAGGTCGGCGCCGCCGTCCAGCGCCGCGACGCGCAGCCCGGTGGACGCCGGCGCCGCGAGCAGCTGCGGGGACCCGGTGACCCGGAACGTCGTCGCCTCGCCGCCCACCACGTCGACCGTGCGCGTCGCGCCGTACACGTCGGTCACCGTGACCGTCGCGTCCGCGTCGGCGAGCAGCGCCACGTCGGTCAGCGCGTCCAGCGTCCAGACCGCGAGCAGCGGGTCCTCGTCGGTGCCGGGCGCGGCGCCCACGGTCACGGCGCGGACGGTCGGGTCCTCGACCGGAGCCGGCTGCGCCGCCGGCCGGCCCTCCAGCAGCGGCCCGACGGTCGCCATCGCGAGCGCACCCGGCTTGACGTACGACCGGACCTGCAGCAGCGACCAGGAGTTCTCCGCCTCGCCCCAGCCGCCCTCGCTGAAGAAGTACATCCACGCGCCGACGCCGAGCGCGCTCTGCCACAGCGAGGTGCGGGCCACGTCGTACGCCTGCTGCCACTGGTTGGCCGGGCCGTCCGACCACCAGCCCGACTCGGTGTTCCAGACCTCGACGTCGTCGCCGCACGCGGACAGCACGTCCCGGAGCTCCGCGATCTGGCCGAGCGGGCCCTGCGCGCCCTCCTCGTCCCACGACCGGTTGAACCCCGTGTACGGGTGGATGCCCACCACGTCCCAGGACGCGCACGCCCCCGCCGCCACGGCGTCCGCGTACCAGGGCACGACCACGTTGAGGGCGTTGCCGCCGATCACGCGGGCCCGCGGGTCCGTGCGGTGCACCGCGTCCGCCACCGGGGCGAGGATCTGCCGGGCGTAGTCCGCGCCCGAGATGCCCGTGTTGTTCGGCTCGTTCCACGGCGCCCACAGCGTGACGTCCGGCGCGCCCGCGTGCACGGCGCTCACGATCGCGGCGACCCAGGCGCCCCACGTGCCGTCCGCCACCGCGCGCTGCGCCCGGTCGTCCTGCTCCCCGATCTGGACGTACAGCAGCACCCCCCGGTCGACGGCCTCGCGCGCGGCCGCCGCGAGCCCGGCGAACGGGTCGTCGTCCTCGGCGCCCGGGATCGCGCCGAGGTCCAGGGTGGCGACCGACGGGGTCGCGCCCTCCGGGACCATGCCCGCGAAGTCGAGCTGCACGCGGTGCACCCCGAGGCCGAGCTCGTCGGCGAGCTGCACGCCGCGCAGCGGCCCGGCCCCGCCCCAGTCCGCGCCGTCCGCGAGGCCGGCGGGGTCGAACGTCGCGCCGGGCGCGCCCACCGCGTACCGCAGGCAGGTCGCGGCACGGGCGTCGCCGGTGGCCTTCTCCACCAGGGTGGCGTGCACCTCGTACGGGCCGGGCCGGGCCGGCGGCAGGTCGAGGGCCACGTCGCCGCCGTCCGCCGGGAGGGCCACGGTGCCGGACACGGGGGCGATCGCCGGCTGCGCCCAGGGGTCGCCGCTCACCTCGTACCGGAGCTCGTAGTCGCCGGACACGGCACCCCACCAGGGGTCGAACGTCGCGTGCACCCGCGGCTGCTCGCCGTCGGGGAAGTAGTCGTAGACCGCGTCCGTCGCGAGGCCGGCGCCGAAGCCGAGCTTGTCGGTCGCCGCGGAGACCGCCGTGCTCCACGTGATCGGCGCGTCCAGCAGGGCCTGCATCTCGGGCGCCGTGACCCGCGTGAGCTGCACCGTGCCCTCGGCCGTCTCGGACAGGAAGACGTAGCCGTCGCCGACGCGGCGCAGCGGGGACTGCGCGGCCATCCGGAACGTGGACCCCTCGCCGCGCTCCGACAGGGCGACCCCGCGCCACACGCCGTCCGGGCCGATCTCCACGATGCGCCACGTCGGGCCGAACACCAGGAACCCGTCGCCGTCGGGCGCCGGTGCGACACCGGACGGGTGGTCCATCACGAGCGGGCGGCCGTTGTCGGACTCCTCGGTCATCCGCCCGCCGACCTGCAGCAGCACGTCGCCGTCCGCGTCGTACTGCGTGAGCGTCGTGTACGAGGACTCGTCGTCGGCGTCGCTCAGCACGAACAGCGTCCCGTCCGGCTGCACGAAGAAGCGCGGGAACGAGTCCCAGGCGAGCTCCGGGCCGTCGGACACCGTGCCGTCGGCGTGCAGCAGCCCGAGGGTGCGGGACCGCTCGAACGCCACCGCCGCGACGACGCCCCGCTCCCCGGCGGTGAACGGCAGCACGTCGACCACCGCGCCCTCGCCCGCGTCGGCCAGGTCCCAGACGACGTCGGGGTCCGCGCCGTCGGTCCACGAGCCCACGTCCGTGCCGGCCGTCGAACCCGTCGGGGCGATGACCGCGCCGTCCGGGGACAGGGTGAACACGCCCGGCGCGCCGGCGATCGTCACCGTGCGCTCCGCGGCGCCGGACGCGGACCACGTCGTCACGACGCTCCCGCCGTCCCCGTGCGCGAGCGTCGCCACCCGGTCGCTGACCGCCTCGAGCCCCGCCGGCTCGCCCCCGCCCGCCGCGGCCAGGTCCGGCACCAGCGCGTGCGGCTCCACCGCCGGGGCGTCCGCCGCGAGCGCCGCGAACCGGCCCGGGTCCACCACGCCGCACATCCGGGCGG
>JAEWGQ010000127.1 GCA_023388235.1 Actinomycetes bacterium
ACAACACGCTCGACGCGCGGCCGGGCGACCCCGGCTCCCCGTACGCGATCGGCTCCCCCGACGGCGGTCACGACGCGATCGAGCCGAGCCTGGGCACGTTCGACGACTTCGACGCGTTCGTCGCCCGTGCCCGCGACCTGGGCCTCGAGGTGGCGCTCGACCTCGCGCTGCAGTGCTCGCCGGACCACCCCTGGGTCACGGAGCACCCGGAGTGGTTCACGACCCGCCTCGACGGCACGATCGCGTACGCCGAGAACCCGCCGAAGAAGTACCAGGACATCTACCCCCTGAACTTCGACAACGACCCCGAGGGCATCTACGCGGAGATCCGCCGGGTGCTGCAGGTGTGGATCGACCACGGCGTCACGGCGTTCCGCGTCGACAACCCGCACACCAAGCCGCTGTCGTTCTGGCAGCGCATCCTCGCGGACGTCCGGGCGGCGCACCCCGAGGTCGTCTTCCTGTCCGAGGCGTTCACCCGGCCCGCGATGATGCTCAACCTCGCGCGCGTCGGCTTCCACCAGTCGTACACGTACTTCACCTGGCGGAACACCAAGGAGGAGGTCGCCGAGTACCTCGCGGAGGTGTCCGGCGAGCTGGGCTCGTGGATGCGGCCGTCGTTCTGGCCGACCACCCACGACATCCTGACGCCGTACATGCAGACCGGCGGCTCCGCCGGGTTCGCGGTGCGGGCGGTGCTCGCCGCCCTCGGGTCGCCCACCTGGGGCATCTACTCCGGGTACGAGCTGGTCGAGGACGTGCCGCGGCCGGGCGTCGAGGAGCAGATCGACAACGAGAAGTACGAGTTCAAGCCGCGCGACTGGGCCGCGGCCGAACCCCTCGGCATCGCCCGGCTGCTGCGGTCGCTGAACGAGATCCGCCGCGCGCACCCCGCGCTGCGCCAGCTGCGCAACCTCACGGTGCACCCGACGACCGACCCGGCGCTGGTGGCGTTCTCGCGGCACCTGCCCGCCGAGCTGTCGCCGACGGGCGAGGCCGACACGGTCGTCGTGGTCGTCAACCTCGACCCGCGGGGCGCGCACGACGGGGTGGTCGAGCTCGACCTCGCCGCCCTGGGCCTGCCCCCGGACGCGCGGTTCGTCGCCCACGACGTGCTGTCCCAGGAGGTCTACGCGTGGGACGGCCGGCCGTGGGTGCGGCTCGACCCGTACAGCCGGGTCGCGCACGTGGTCCGGGTGGAGCGGGTGTGAGCCCGGCAGGACCCGCGGGCGGCGTCCCGGTGCCGTCCGGCGTGGCGGGCGCGGCCGTGCCCGCGACAGGGCTCGGGGCAGGTCCGGGCGGCGGCGGGCACGCCCCCGCGGCTCCGGCACCGCCGACGGGCCAGATCGCCGTGACCGCGCTGCCCCCGCGCCGGCAGCCCCCGGTGCCCGCCCCCGAGTCGGGCGGCCTGCGGCCCGACCCCGACTGGTACCGCACCGCCGTCTTCTACGAGGTGATGATCCGCTCGTTCTCGGACTCCGACGGGTCCGGCAGCGGCGACCTGCGCGGGCTGACCGCGCGCCTCGACTACCTGCAGTGGCTCGGCATCGACTGCCTCTGGCTGCCGCCGTTCTACCCCTCGCCCCTGCGCGACGGCGGCTACGACGTGTCCGACTACACGGCCGTCGCCCCGCAGTACGGCTCGGTCGAGGACTTCACCGACCTGGTGGCCGCGGCGCACGAGCGCGGGATGCGGGTCATCGTCGACCTGGTGATGAACCACTCCTCGGACCAGCACCCGTGGTTCCAGGCGTCGCGCTCGGACCCGGACGGCCCGTACGGCGACTTCTACGTCTGGTCGGACGACCCGACGCTCTACCAGGACGCGCGCATCATCTTCGTCGACACCGAGACGTCCAACTGGACGTTCGACCCCGTGCGGCGGCAGTACTTCTGGCACCGGTTCTTCAGCCACCAGCCGGACCTCAACTTCGACAACCCGCGCGTGGTCGAGGCGATGCACGACGTCGCGCGCTTCTGGCTGCGCCTGGGCGTGGACGGGTTCCGGCTCGACGCGGTGCCCTACCTGTACGAGCGGGACGGCACCAACTGCGAGAACCTGCCCGAGACGCACGGGTTCCTGCGGGACCTGCGCGCCATGATCGACCGCGAGTTCCCCGGCCGGATCATGCTGGCCGAGGCGAACCAGTGGCCCGAGGACGTCGTGCACTACTTCGGCACCGACGACGCGCCCGAGTGCCACATGTGCTTCCACTTCCCGGTGATGCCGCGCATCTACTACTCGCTGCGCGACCAGCGGGCCACGTCGATCGTCGACATCCTGGCCGACACCCCGGCGGTGCCGGCGGGCGGGCAGTGGAGCACGTTCCTGCGCAACCACGACGAGCTGACGCTCGAGATGGTGTCCACCGAGGAGCGCGCCTCGATGTACGGCTGGTACGCCCCGGACTCCCGGATGCGCGCCAACATCGGCATCCGGCGCCGGCTCGCCCCGCTGCTGGACGACTCGCGCAAGGAGATCGAGCTCGCCCACGCGCTGCTGCTGTCCCTGCCGGGCAGCCCGTGCCTGTACTACGGGGACGAGATCGGGATGGGCGACAACATCTGGCTCGCCGACCGCGACGCCGTGCGCACCCCGATGCAGTGGACGCCGGACCGCAACTCCGGCTTCTCGACCGCCGACCCCGGCAAGCTGTACCTGCCGGTGATCCAGTCGCTCGTGCACCACTACAACAACGTGAACGTCGAGGCGCAGCTCGCGCAGACGACGTCGCTGCTGCACTGGGTGCGCGGCATGCTCGCCGTCCGGCGCCAGCACCCGGCGCTCGGCCTCGGGGACTTCGAGGTGGTGCCCGGCGACAACGAGGCGATCCTGTCGTTCCTGCGCCGGACCCCCGACGAGACCCTGCTGGTGGTCGCGAACCTCGCGTCGACGGCGCGCGCCACCCGGCTGCGGCTCCCCGCCGCGTGGGCCGGTGCCGCCCTGCGGGACGTGTTCGGCGGGGCGGCGTTCCCCGACGTGGGGCCGGACGGGACGGCGACGTTCACGCTCGGCTCCCGTGACTTCTACTGGTTGGCGGTGACGCAGTCGTGACGGACCGTCGGGTGACGCACGAACCGCGCGACGACGCCCTCGCCGCGCTGCTGGGGCCGTGGCTGCCGGGGCGCCGCTGGTTCCCGGTGAAGGGCACCGAGGCGCGCATCAGCGCCGTCGGCGGCCTGACCCTGACCGACCCGGCCGCCCCGGGGGACGTCGAGGTGCGGCTGCTGCTGCTGCGCGCCGACGGCGCCGGCACGGGCGCGGTGCTGCAGGTCCCGCTGGTGCTGCGGCCCGGGGCGGACCCGGCCGGCGCGGCCCATAC
>JAEWGQ010000055.1 GCA_023388235.1 Actinomycetes bacterium
GCCACCGGCTCCGGCGCCGACGCGCCGCCCCCGACCGCCGCGCAGCGCTCCACCGTCGCCGCCGGGCCCGACTGCCTGGCGCCGCAGGTGCTCACGGCCCTCGGGTTCGACGCCGCCGGGTACACCCGCTCGACGCACGCCGACGCGCCCGACCCGGTGGCCGTGCCGCCGGAGTTCACGGCCGTGTCGGCGGTGCTGTGCACGACGGGGGAGACCCTGACCGACGCGGCGGGCCGCTGGGCCGCCGTCACCGCCAGCCGGCTGGAGGGCGACGTCGCGCCGCTGCTGGACGCCCTCGGCGCCCCCGCCACCGTGCGCACGGGCACCTCGGCAGCGGGCTGCCCCGCGGGCGAGCGCGCCGACCTGTGGCTCGTGGACGCCCTCGGCGCCGGGGTGCGCGTCGCGCTCCCGGGCAGCAGCTGCGGGGCGCTGCCCGCGGCCGTCGCGGACGGCCTGGCCGCGCTCGACGTGGTGGACGTCGAGCACTACCCGGTCGCGCTCGTCGTCCCCGGGGCGACCCCGGGCCCGACGGCGGGCTGACCCGCCGCGCGGCTCACAGCTTGCGCAGCCGCACCCGCCGCACCGAGTGGTCGCCGCCCTTGGTCAGCACCAGGGTCGCGCGGCTGCGCGTCGGCAGGATGTTGCGCACGAGGTTCGGGGCGTTGATCGCGTCCCAGATGCTCTCCGCCCGCGCGACCGCCTCCTCGTCGCTCAGGCCGGCGTACCGGTGGAAGTACGACTCGGGCCGCGCGAACGCCGTCGACCGCAGCGACAGGAACCGCTCCACGTACCACTGGCGGACGTCGGCGGTGCGGGCGTCGACGTAGATCGAGAAGTCGAAGAAGTCGCTCACCGCGAGGTTGGACGTGCTCGACGTGCCGGCCGCCGAGGGCGCGGGCTGCAGCACGTTCAGCCCTTCGACGATCAGCACGTCCGGGCGCCGCACCACGACCTCCGCGCCGGGGACGATGTCGTACGTCACGTGGTCGTACACGGGCGCGCGCACCTCGGCGTGCCCGGCCTTCACCCGGGACACGAACTGCAGCAGCGCGCGCCGGTCGTAGGACTCCGGGAAGCCCTTGCGGTCCATGAGGCCGCGGCGGTCCAGCTCGTCGTTCGGGTACAGGAACCCGTCGGTGGTCATCAGCGCGACGTTCGGCGTCGCCGGCCAGCGCGCCATCAGCTCGCGCAGCAGCCGCGCGGTCGTGGACTTGCCGACCGCGACGGACCCCGCGACGCCGATGACGAACGGGGTGCGCGGGGTGTCCTCGCGCAGGAACGTCGAGGACGCGGCGTGCAGCCGCCGGGTCGCGGTGACGTACAGGTCGAGCAGCCGGGACAGCGGGCGGTAGATGGCGTCGACCTCCGCGAGGTCGATCGGGTCGCCGAGGCCGCGCAGCCGGGTCACGTCGGCGTCGGTCAGCGGCAGCGGGGTCGACTCCGACAGCCGGACCCAGGTGTCCCGGTCCAGCTCCACGTAGGGAGACGGCGACACGACGTCGGAGGCTCGCACCCGACGATTCTGCACGATGACCGAGGTCGCGCCCGCCGAGCGCCGGGCGGCGGCGTGCCCGGTCGCCGCGGTTAGACTCGCGCCCATGTGTGGAATCGTCGGTTACGTCGGGGACCATCAGCCGGACGGGCAGCCCCTGGCGGTGGTCCTGGAGGGCCTGCGCCGCCTGGAGTACCGCGGGTACGACTCCGCGGGCGTCGCGCTGGTCACGCCCGGCGGTCTCGCCACGGCCAAGAAGGCGGGCAAGCTCGTCAACCTGACCACCCTGCTGGAGGAGCGGCCGCTGCCGGGCGCCACCGCCGGGATCGGGCACACCCGCTGGGCGACGCACGGCGGCCCGACGGACGTCAACGCGCACCCGCACGTCGCCGGCGACCTCGCGCTGATCCACAACGGCATCGTCGAGAACTTCGCGGTCCTCAAGGAGGAGCTGCTGGCCGACGGCGCCGAGCTGCTCTCCGAGACCGACACCGAGGTCGTCGCGCACCTGGTGGCCCGCGCGTACGACGACGTCAAGGACCTGGGCGAGGCGATGCGGCAGGTCGTGCGCCGGCTGCACGGCACGTTCACGCTGCTCGCGGTGCACGCCGACCACCCGGACACCGTCGTCGGCGCGCGGCACGACTCCCCGCTGGTGGTGGGCCTCGGCGACGGCGCCAACTACCTCGGCTCCGACGTCGCGGCGTTCATCGCGCGCACCCCGCGGGCGCTCGAGCTCGCGCAGGACCAGGTCGTGGTCATCACGCCGCGGTCCGTCACCGTCACCGACTTCGACGGCAACCCCGCCGAGGGCCGCGAGTACACGGTGGACTGGGACGCGGCGGCCGCCGAGAAGGGCGGCTTCCGGTCCTTCATGGAGAAGGAGATCGCCGACCAGCCGCAGGCCGTGCACGACACCCTGCTCGGGCGGACCGACACCCGCGGCCGGCTGGTGCTCGACGACCTGAAGATCGACGAGTCCGTGCTGCGCTCGGTCGACAAGATCATCGTGGTCGCCTGCGGCACCGCGGCCTA
Source organism: Actinomycetes bacterium (assembly GCA_023388235.1). Classification (GTDB taxonomy): domain Bacteria; phylum Actinomycetota; class Actinomycetes; order Actinomycetales; family Cellulomonadaceae; genus Cellulomonas. The sequence goes on from JAEWGQ010000055.1 coordinate 2,528, forward strand.
CTCCGGCCACGTCGCCAAGTACGCGATCGAGCACTGGTGCCGGATCCCGGTCGAGGTCGAGCTCGCGCACGAGTTCCGGTACCGCGACCCGATCCTGGACGAGCGGACGCTGGTCGTCGCGATCTCCCAGTCGGGCGAGACCATGGACACCCTGATGGCCGTCCGGCACGCCCGGGAGCAGGGCGCGACCGTGCTGGCGATCTGCAACACCCACGGCTCGACCATCCCCCGCGAGTCGGACGCCGTGCTGTACACGCACGCCGGCCCGGAGGTCGCGGTCGCGTCCACCAAGGCGTTCCTCGCGCAGATCACCGCCGCCTATCTGCTGGGCCTGTACCTGGCGCAGCTGCGCGGCAACAAGTTCGCGGACGAGATCGCCGAGATCCTCGAGGACCTGCGGGCGATGCCCGAGAAGATCCAGCAGGTGCTCGACCGCTCCGGCCGGGTCCGGGAGATCGCGCGCTGGATGGCGGACACGTCGTCGGTGCTGTTCCTCGGCCGGCACGTCGGGTTCCCCGTCGCGCTCGAGGGCGCCCTGAAGCTCAAGGAGATCGCGTACATCCACGCGGAGGGCTTCGCGGCGGGCGAGCTGAAGCACGGGCCGATCGCGCTGATCGAGCCGGGGCAGCCGGTGTTCGTCATCGTGCCGAGCCCGCGCGGCCGGGACTCGCTGCACTCGAAGGTCGTCTCGAACATCCAGGAGATCCGGGCGCGCGGCGCCCGCACGCTGGTGATCGCCGAGGACGGGGACGACGCGGTGCGCGCCTACGCGGACGAGGTGTTCTCCGTGCCGCAGGCGCCCACGCTGCTCGCGCCGCTGCTGTCGGTGGTCCCGCTGCAGATCTTCGCCTGCGAGCTCGCGACCGCGCGCGGCCTGGACGTCGACCAGCCGCGGAACCTCGCGAAGTCCGTCACGGTCGAGTAGTGCGGCGCGCGGGGCGGGGGCGCCGGTGATCGTCGGCGTGGGCGTCGACGTGGTCGACGTGGCCCGGTTCATGGCGACCGTCGAGCGCGTGCCCGCGCTGCGCGAGCGCCTGTTCACGCCGGACGAGCGGGACCTGCCGCCGGCCTCCCTCGCCGCGCGGTTCGCGGCGAAGGAGGCGATCGCCAAGGCGCTCGGCGCACCCGCGGGGATGTCCTGGCAGGACGCCACCGTGCGCCGGGTCCCCGGCGGGCCGCCCGAGGTCGAGGTGGTCGGCACCGTCGCCGCCCGGGCCGACGCGCTCGGCGTGGCCCGGTTCCACCTGTCGATCTCGCACGACGCGGGGATCGCGTCCGCGATGGTGGTGGCCGAGACGGCGTGAGCCGGACCGGGCCGCGTCGCCCGGCCCGGTCCGTCGTCGTCAGCGCAGGGCCGGGACGACCTCGCGCTCGAACAGCTCGATGCCCGACCGGTCGTACGCCGCCTCGGCGAAGTACGTGATCGCGTACGTCATGCCGAGCGCCTCCAGCTCGCGCAGCCGCTCCACGATCTGCTCCGGCGTGCCGACCAGCGGGCCGCGGCGGAAGTCCTCGGCCACCTCGGGTGCCTTCTCCGGCACCGTGCGGGACAGGTGCTCCTCGATCCACGCGATGCGGTCGTCCACCTCGGCCTCGGTCGACCCGATCACCACGTTGTAGTTGGCGGACCGCGTGATCTCGTCGTAGTTGCGGCCGATGGCGGCGCAGTGCTCCTGCAGCACGCGCGACTTGTGCGCGAACCCGGCCGGGGTGCCGTCGAAGTTCGTGTACTGCGCGTGCTCGGCCGCGACGCGCAGCGTCTTGCGCTCGCCGCCCCCGGCGATCCACAGCGGCGGGCCGTCCACCTGCAGCGGCAGCGGCGCGAGCTGCGCGCCGTCCACCTGGTAGTGCGTGCCGTCCAGCGTCGCGACGCCGTTGGTCCACAGCTGCTTCATGATCTGCACGCCCTCGTCGAGCATCGCGATCCGCGCGCCCGGGGTGGGGAAGCCGTAGCCGTACGCCCGCCACTCGTGCTCGTACCAGCCGGCCCCGATGCCCATCTGCACCCGGCCGCCGGAGATCACGTCGGCGGTGGTCGCGACCTTCGCGAGGTAGGCCGGGTTCCGGTACGCCATGCACGTGCACATCTGCCCGAGCTTCACGCGGCTCGTGGTCGCCGCGTACGCGTTCATGAGGCTCCACGCCTCGTGGGTCGCCTCGCCGTTCGGCTCGGGGACGGCGTGGAAGTGGTCGTACACCCAGATCGAGTCGTAGGCGTCGCCCTCGTCGGCGTGCCGGGCGAGCGAGCTCATGACGGACCAGTGGTCGGCCGGCTCGATGCCGGTGAGGTCCTGCCGCCAGCCCTGGGGGATGAAGAGTCCGAAGCGCATGGGCCGAACCTATCCCCGGGCGCGCCCCTGCGCCGCGCAGGACCGTCGGCCAGGATGGGACGCATGATCCTGGGGTACACGGCGGCCGAGGTCCGTGCCGCGGAGGAGCCGCTGCTCGCGCGCGGGGTGCCGCTCATGGAGCGCGCGGCCGGCGCGCTCGCGACGCGGGTCGCGGCGGAGCTGACACAGCGACGGGGCGCGGTCCGGGGCGCGACGGTGGTCGCGCTCGTGGGGTCGGGCAACAACGGCGGGGACGCCCTGCACGCGGGGGCGGTGCTGGCCCGGCGGGGCGTGCGCGTCGTGGCGCTGTGCACCACGGCCACGCCGCACCCCGGGGG
>JAEWGQ010000057.1 GCA_023388235.1 Actinomycetes bacterium
GCCAAGACCCACCGAACGACCAGCCACCCCGAACGAGGCGACCACCCGAGCGATGAACCATCTTGGCATCAACTACTAGGCACACTGTTGAGTTCTCAAAGAACAGACGCGCATCCCCCACTCACCCTTGCGGGCTCCTGGCCGGAGGCTCGGTTCCAATCTACCAGAGCTTCTGGTTCGTTCCGCTCGCGTTTCCGCGGCTTCCCGTTCCTGCACTCTATCAGAGCTTCTGGTTCGCTCTGCCGTTCCCGGCTTTGCGTTCCTCCACTCTACCAGAGTTTCCGGTTCGCTTTGCCGGTGTCATTCCGGCGCTGCTTTCCTTGACTCTACCAGAGCTTCTGTCCCGCTTTGTCGGCGTCAATTCCGACGGTGCGGGGCTCCGCTCCGGTCCCGGCACGACCGTCCGGGCGCCGAGGCGCCTGCGGGTCCTGCCGAGGGGGTGGCCACCCGCGGGACCAGCCACCGAGGTGATCCTCGGTGTCCGTTCCTCCCTGCCGGGCGACTCGGAGAACATTACGCGGACGTTTCGCCCAGCGTCAAGCCAGCGGGCTCACGGGCCCCGCGCTCTCCCCGCACCCCGTCCGACCTGCGCGTTCGCGCTCGATCGGTCGGGATGACCCCAGTTGTGGCGTGCCGGTCGCCGGTGCGACGCCCGTCACTGTGAACCAGCGTGCCCTCGCTCCGACCGGTGCGCAAGCCCTGGGCCGACATCCGGACGGCGGGGGTCGCGATCCGGACGGAGCCGGGACGGGTCGGGGCCGGGGCGCCGGCCCGCCCCGGCACGCGCGGGCTCAGGACCGGGCGACGCGGGCGACCGCGAGGGTGCGCTTGCCCCGGCGCAGCACCAGCCACTGCCCGTGCAGCAGGTCCCCGGCCTCGACCACCGCGGCGTCGTCGGTGACCTTGCGGTTGTTCACGGACGCGCCGCCCTCGGCGATCGCGCGGCGGGCCGCCCCCTTGGACGCGACGAGGCCCGTCGCGGCGAGGACGTCGACGAGCGGGTCGCCCACGTGCACGTCCGCCGACGGCAGCTCGGCCACCGCCGCCCCGAGCGTCGCGGCGTCGAGCTCGGCCAGGTCGCCGCCGCCGAACAGGGCCCGGCTGGCCGCGATGACCTTGTCGGTCGCGTCGGTGCCGTGCACCAGGGAGGTGACGTCGTACGCCAGGGCCCGCTGCGCCTCGCGCGCCTGCGGCCGCGTCGCCACGGCCTCCTCGAGCGCGGCGATCTCGTCCCGGGTCCGGAACGTGAACACCTTGAGGTAGCCGACCACCTCGGCGTCGTCGACGTTGAGCCAGAACTGGTAGAAGGCGTACGGGCTCATCATCTCGGGGTCGAGCCAGATGGCCCCGCCCTCGGACTTGCCGAACTTCGTGCCGTCGGCCTTCGTGATGAGCGGCGTGGTCAGCGCGTGCACCGCGGCGTGCTCGGACTTGCGGATGAGCTCCACGCCGGACAGCAGGTTGCCCCACTGGTCGTTGCCGCCCGTCTGCAGCGTGCACCCGTGCCGGCGGTGCAGCTCCAGGTAGTCCATGCCCTGCAGGATCTGGTAGCTGAACTCGGTGAAGGAGATGCCCTCGTCCGATGCGAGGCGGCGCGCCACGGTGTCCTTCGCGAGCATCGTGCCGAGCCGGTAGTGCTTGCCGACCTCGCGCAGGAAGTCGATGGCCGTGAGCTCGCCGGTCCAGTCGAGGTTGTTGACCATGCGCGCCGGGTTGTCGCCGTCGAAGTCCAGGAACCGGCTGATCTGCGCCTGCAGGCGCTGCACCCACTCGGCGACGGTGTCCTTGGTGTTGAGGACGCGCTCGCCCGACATGCGGGGGTCGCCGATGAGGCCGGTCGCGCCGCCGACGAGCGCCAGCGGGTGGTGGCCGGCGAGCTGCAGGTGCCGCATGAGGACGAGCTGCACGAGGTGGCCGTGGTGCAGGCTCGGGGCCGTGGGGTCGAAGCCGGCGTAGAACGTCACGGGCCCGGCGTCGAGGGCCGCGCGCAGGGCGTCGAGGTCGGTGGTCTGGGCGACGAGGCCGCGCCAGGCGAGCTCGTCCAGGAGGTGGGTCACGTCGTGCTCCTTGCATCGCGCGGCCACGCGGCCGCACCGTCGGCGGAAGAGGTCATGCCGGCGTCGTCCCGCGCTGCGGGCTGCTTCCCGACGCCGGCCGGCGATACGCGGGCCGGAAGGCGGACACCGTCGGCTCCCCCGCCAGCCAGAACCGCCAGGGGTACCGGGCGGCGTCGCCACCGGGCCCGGCGACGCCCACGCGCGGGCCGGTGCAGTGCGCCCCGACGACGGCGTCCGGGTCGCGGTGCAGCACCACGCGCCCGCCGGGCTCGGTCAGGTCGGCGCCGTAGTCGGCGAGGTCGAGTCCGAGGGCCACCGCCAGCCGGGCGGGGCCGCGGGCGATCTGGCGGTCGGAGTCGACGACGCCGGACCGCAGGCGCCGGGCGCGGGCCAGGTCGACGCCGTCCACGACCTCCCCGGCGCGCAGCAGCACGGCCGAGGCGGCGCCCGCCCGGCCGGTCACGACGTTCACGCAGTGGTGCAGGCCGAGGTGCCGGTAGACGTACAGGCGGCCCGCCTCGCCGAACATGACGGCGTTGCGGGCGGTGCGGCCCCGGAAGGCGTGCGAGCCCGGGTCGGACTCGCCGTCGTAGGCCTCGACCTCGGTGATCCGCAGCGTGACGTCGCCCTCGGCGGACCGCACGGTGAGGTGCGCGCCGAGCAGGTCGGGAGCCACGGCGAGCACCGGCCGGGCGAGCCAGGTGCGGGCGGGCACGACGCCCCGGGGTCCGCCGGGGACCAGGGCGCCCGGGACCGGCGCCGGTCCGGCGGGCGCCGGCGCGGAGGGCGTCGC
>JAEWGQ010000131.1 GCA_023388235.1 Actinomycetes bacterium
CCCCTGGCCGGACCTCGCGCCGCCCGCCTCCCGGTCGCGCCGCCGCCGCCGGGCACGGCTGCCCCTGGGCGTCGTCGCCGGCCTCGTCGTGGCCGCGTTCGGCGCCGGCCTGCTCGGCGGGCTCGTCGGAGCGCGCGTGTCCGACGGGGACGACCACCTCGCGGACGCCGGGCTGCCCGCCGCGGTCGGCACCGGCGCCGGGGACCGCGCGCCCGACAGCGTCGCCGGGATCGCGGCGACCGTGCTGCCGTCCGTCGTGTCGATCGAGTCCACGACGGCGGCCGGGTCCGCCACCGGGTCGGGCCTCGTGCTCCGGCAGGACGGCTACATCCTCACGAACCACCACGTCGTGGCCGGCTCCGACGAGGCCGGCGCGACGCTGGTCGTCCTGTTCGCGGACGGCTCGCAGGAGCCGGCGAGCGTCGTGGGCAGCACCCCGGACTACGACCTCGCGGTGCTCAAGGTCGAGGTCACCGGCCTCACGCCCCTCGCGCTCGGCGACTCCGACCAGGTGCAGGTGGGCGACCCGGTCGTGGCGGTCGGCGCCCCGCTCGGCCTCGCCGGCACCGTCACGTCCGGCATCGTGAGCGCCCTCAACCGCCCGGTCGCCGCAGGCGACGGCACGGACTCCACCGCGTTCATCAACGCGATCCAGACCGACGCGGCGATCAACCCCGGCAACTCCGGCGGCCCGCTGGTGAACGCCGCGGGCGAGGTCGTCGGCATCAACTCCGCGATCGCGCAGCCCCCGGGCGCCGGCGTCACCGGCGGCGGCAGCATCGGCCTCGGGTTCGCGATCCCGTCCAACCAGGCGCGGCGCACCGCGGAGCAGCTCATCGAGACCGGCCGGGCCACGTACCCCGTGATCGGCGCGATGCTCGACACCCGGTACACCGGCGAGGGCGTGCGGGTGGCCGAGGAGTCGCAGCAGGGGCAGTCCCCGGTGACCCCGGACGGTCCCGCCGACCGCGCCGGCATCCGGCCCGGGGACGTCATCCTCGCCATCGAGGGCCGCCCGGTCACGCAGCCGGACGAGCTCATCGTCGCGATCCGCGCGCGCACCCCGGGCGAGGCGGTGCAGCTGCGCGTGCGCGGTGCCGACGGCGGGGAGCGGGACGTGCGGGTCGTGCTCGACGAGTCCGCCCAGGGCTGACGACCCACCCCGGGGCCCGCGCCTGCCCGGCCCGGCGCCGCCCGGCGCCCTGGGTCGGAAGGCCGGTGGGACCCGCCCCCGCCGGGCGGTAGCCTGGTCGGGTGTTGTTCGACATCAACGGCGGCGAGCTCCTCGTGATCCTGCTCGTCGCCGTCGTCGTCATCGGGCCCGGCCGGCTCCCGCGGTACGCGGAGCAGCTCGCCCGGCTGACCAAGCAGGCGCGGCACCTCCTGCAGGACGCGCGCCGCCGGGTCGACGACGAGCTCGGCGACCAGGTCAAGGACATCGACTGGGAGGCGCTCGACCCGCGCCGCTACGACCCCCGCCGCATCGTCCGCGACGCGCTGCTCGACCCCGAGCCCGGCAGCACCGCCGGCGGGACCTCCGCGGCCCGGACCGGCACCACCGCGCGCACCGGCTCGGCCGCCCGGACCGGACCCGCCGTGCGCGGCGCCACCCGCGGGGCCGGCACCGCCGCCGTCACCACCGCGGCACCCGCACCGCCGCCCGAACCCGACGCGCCCCCGCCGTTCGACGACGAGGCCACCTGACGGCCTCACCGCACGCCCGACCCCCTCCACCGGGCCACCGGCCCCCGAGCGTCAGAATGGACCCATGGTCTCCGGCTCCCCTCGCATCTTCTCCGGGATGCAGCCCACGTCCGACTCCCTCCACCTCGGGAACTACCTCGGCGCCCTCACCCAGTGGGTCGCGCTGCAGGACGCCTACGACGCGCTGTACTGCGTGGTCGACCTGCACGCCCTGACGGTCGCCCCGGACCCGGTCGCGCTGCGCGAGCGCACCCGCCGCACCGCCGCGCAGTACCTGGCGGCCGGCGTGGACCCGCAGCGGTCGATCCTGTTCGTGCAGTCGCACGTGGCCGAGCACGCCGAGCTCGCCTGGCTGCTGTCGTGCCAGACCGGGTTCGGCGAGGCCGGCCGGATGACCCAGTTCAAGGACAAGTCCGCCAAGCACGGCGCCGAGGGCACGACGGTCGGGCTGTTCACGTACCCGATCCTCATGGCCGCCGACATCCTGCTGTACGACACCGCCCTGGTGCCGGTCGGCGAGGACCAGCGGCAGCACCTCGAGCTCACCCGCGACCTCGCGCAGCGGCTGAACTCCCGGTTCGGCGACGGCACCGCGGTCGTCCCGGAGGCGCACATCGTCAAGGCGACCGCCAAGATCTACGACCTGCAGGACCCGACGGCGAAGATGAGCAAGTCCGCCGCGAGCCCCAACGGCATCATCGAGCTGCTCGACCCGCCGAAGACGGTCGCCAAGCGCATCCGGTCCGCGGTCACCGACGCGGAGGGCGTCGTGCGGTACGACCGCGAGGCCCAGCCCGGCGTCGCGAACCTGCTGACGATCTTCTCGGCGCTCACGGGGCGCGAGATCGCCGACATCGTCGCGGACTACGACGGCAAGGGCTACGGCCACCTCAAGGTGGACCTCGCCGAGGTCGTCACGGACTTCCTCACCCCGTTCCAGGAGCGCGTCAACGGGTACCTCTCCGACCCGGCCAGCCTGGACGCCGTGCTCGAGGACGGCGCCGAGCGCGCGCGGACGCTCGCCCGGGCCACGCTCGGCCGCATCTCGGACCGGTTCGGCCTGCTGCCGCGCCGCGGGACCGCATGAGCCCCACCGGCCCCTTCGGCGAGGAGATGCGGATCGGGGTGGCCGTGGCCGTCCCCGAGCCGTACGCGGGGGCCCTGCAGGCCGCGCGCGCCCGCGTGGGGGACCCGGCCGCCGACCTCATCCGGCCGCACATCACCCTGCTCGGCCCGACGGTGCTGCCCGCCGGCGGCCTGGCGGAGGTCGACGCGCACCTGCGGGCCGTGGCCGCCCGGCACCGGCCGTTCACCGTGCACCTGCGCGGGACGGCGACGTTCCGGCCCGTGTCACCCGTGGTCTTCGTCCAGGTCGTCGAGGGCATCGCGTCCTGCGAGCTGCTCGAGCTCGACATCCGCTCCGGGGTGCTCGACTCCGAGCTGCGGTTCCACTACCACCCGCACGTCACCATCGCGCACGACGTCCCGGACGACGCGCTCGACCGGGCGTTCGCGGACCTGGCGTCGTTCGAGGCGCGGTTCGCCGTGCCGGAGATCCACCTGTACGAGCACGGCGACGACGGGATGTGGCGGCCCATCGGCCGGTACGCCCTCACGGGCGGCGACGACGGGGACGCGCTCGGTGGGGACGTCGACGGCTCGGACGAGCCCGGCGGTGCCCGGGGGCGGTGACGCCGCCGGGGGCACCGACGCCCCCGGGGGGCACGGGACCGCAGGTCACGCCCGGGATGCCGGTCGGCCCGCGTCCTCCTAGGGTCGCCTCATGGGAGTCCCGGCCGAACCGCGAGGAGCCGGGCGCGCGCACGCCGGCGTGAGCACGACCGACGACCTCGCCGCCGGGGCCCGCCGCGACATCGGCGCCCGCGCCTACCCGGGCGGGTTCGCCGGCGTGGTCGCGCGGGTCAAGGCCCTGCTCGGCTGGTGGCAGCGCACCCGGCCCGCCCGGGCGAACGCGCGCTTCGGGTCGGCGGGCGGCGGCGTGCTCACGGGCGGCATCGCCTACGCGACGATCTTCTCGCTGTTCGCCGGGCTGACCATCGGGTACACGGTCTTCATGGCCGTGCTCGGCAGGAACGAGCAGCTGCGGCAGACGGTCCTGGAGACCATCGACGCCAACCTGCCCGGGCTCGTCAAGACCAGCGCCGACTCGAAGGGCCTCATCGACCCCGACACGCTGCACCTCAGCACGGGCGTCGGGATCGCGGGCATCGTCGCCGCGGTCGTGCTGCTCGTCAGCGCCATCTCCGCGATGGCCGCCACGCGCACCGCCGTCCGCGCGATGTTCGCCGACACCGGCCCCGCGGGCAACGTCGTCGCCGGCAAGCTCCGCGAGCTCGGGGGCTTCGTCGGCATCGGGCTCGCCATCCTCGTGTCCGCGGCGCTCACGCTCGCCTCGACCACCGCCGCCGACTGGGCGCTCGGCACGGTCGGGCTCTCCGGGTCCGTGCTCGGCTCGGTGGTGCTGCGCGTCGTCGGCCTGGCGGTGGCGTTCGTCGTCGACGCCGGGACGTTCGCGCTGATCGTGGTGGTCCTCGCGGGGGAGCGCCCCGCCTGGCGGGACCTGCGGCAGGGGATGCTCGTGGCGGCCGTCGGCCTCGGCGTCGTGCGGTTCCTCGGGACGTCCGTCGTCGCGGGGTCCGCGGGGCGCAACGCGCTGCTGCAGTCGTTCACGGTCATCATCACGCTGCTGGTGTGGGTCAACCTCATCGCGCGCATCGTGCTGCTCGCCGCGGCCTGGACCGCCGACCCCCCGCCCCCGGAGCCCGCCGACCCGGAGCCCGCCACGCCCTGACCCCGCGCGGCCCGGGGCCGCGCCCGGCTGCGCGCTGGTCGGCTCGGCCTGACCGCCGTCCCCCACCCGCGTACCCGCCCGGGCGTGAGGGGAGGTTCCTGCCCGGACACGCCGTGCGTGTCGGGCACAACGCTCCCCTCACGGGGAGGTCGGGCGCCCCGCGCGTCCGGGGACGGGCCGCAGTCTGCCGAGGCGTGCCGGGGCGGTCCGCGCGCGTGCCCGCGAGCGGGGACAGCCCTCCCGTTCCTGAGGGGAGGTCTCTGCCCGGACACGCCGCGCGTGTCGGGCAGAACGCTCCCCTCACGGGGGAGGCCGGGCGCCCGGCGCGTCCGGGCACGGGCTGCAGGCTGCGCGAGGCGTGCCCGGGCGGTCCGCGCGCGTGCCCTCGAGCGGGACTGCCCTCCCGTTCGTGACAGGAGGTTTCTGCCCGGACGCGCCGTGCGTGTCGGGCAGAACGCTCCCCTCACGGGGGAGGTGGGACGCCCGGCGCGTCCGGGGACGGGCCGCAGGCTGCCGAGGCGTGCCGGGGCGGTCCGCGCGCGTGCCCGCGAGCGGGGACTGCCCTCCCGTTCGTGAGGGGAGGTTTCTGCCCGGACACGCCGCGCGTGTCGGGCAGAACGCTCCCCTCACGAGGCCGGACGGGCGCCGGCATCCTCGGCCCGCGCGGTCGGCTGGCACCCGGCCCGTCCGGCAGGCGGCGCGCACGCCGGGAAAGGGCGGCGAGGGCGGGACACGCCGGTGCGCGGCGAGGGCGCGACACGACGGTGGGCGGCGAGGGCGGGACA
>JAEWGQ010000145.1 GCA_023388235.1 Actinomycetes bacterium
CGAGGACCACCCCGGCCGTGAGAGGAGGGTTCCGCCGCGACACGCCGGGCGTGTCGGGCAGAACCCTCCCCTCAGCGTGACGGGCAGCCCGGGAGGGCCAGGGGCAGCCCGGGCGGGACCAGGGGCCGGCCCTGGAGGGGCCGGGGCCTGGCCAGGCCCGGGCGGGCCCGGGTCCGGGCGAGGCCGCGCCCGCGAGCCGCGTAGGCAGGGATCGCGCAAGCGAACCACACAGGCGAGGACCACCCCGACCGGGAGGGGAGGGTTCCGCCGCGACACGCCGGGCGTGTCGGGCAGAACCCTCCCCTCAGCGTGACGGGCAGCCCGGGCAGGGCCAGGGGCAGCCCGGGCAGGGCCCGCCCCCCGCAAGGGCGGGCCCCTGACCTGGTGGGTGGGTCAGGCGCGGGCGACCGCGACCGTCAGCTCCGGGGCCGGCTCGAGGACGACCTGCGTGGCCAGGGTCTCCCGGGCGATGAACTCCTGGTGCTCCCGGACGGCGGCCTCGTGCTCCGCGGGGACGCCGAGGGTGAGCACGATCCGGTCGCTCACCACCAGGTCGGCGGCCTTGCGGGCGTCCTGCACGGCGCGCACCACGTCACGGGCGTAGCCCTCGGCGCGCAGGGCGTCGTCCAGCGCGAGGTCGAGCACGACGAACCCGCCGGAGGGCAGCACGCCCGCGGCCAGGGTGGGCGCCGCGCCGTCGGCGGACGTGACGTCGACGGTCGTGGTCAGCTCGTACTCGGACTCCAGGACGGGCACGTCGCCCTCGTCCGTGCGGACCACGACGCGACCCTCGGCGTCGGTGGACCAGTCGCCGGCCTTCGCCGCGCGCAGGACGGCCTGCACGCCCCGGCCGAGACGCGGCCCGGCGGCGCGGGCGTTGACGGCCAAGTTGCTCCGCACGGCGACACCGCCCGCGGCGGCCTCCTCGACCGTCGAGAGCGTGACGCGCTTGACGTTGAGCTCGGCGGCCAGCAGGTCGGCGAACGGCGCCAGCGCGTCCGGGTCGGCGGTCGCGACGCGCAGCTCGTGCAGCGGCTGGCGCACGCGCAGCCCGTGCGCCTTGCGCAGCGCGAGCGCCGCGGACACCGCCTCGCGCACGCCGTCCACCGCGGCGACCAGGTCGTCGTCGGCGGGAAGCGCCCGGTCGTCGTCCGAGCCGTCGCCCAGCGTCGGCCAGTCCGTCAGGTGCACGGAGCGCCCGCCGGTCAGGCCGCGCCACACCTCCTCGGTCAGCAGCGGGGCGAGCGGCGCCATCACGCGGGTCAGGGTCTCCAGCGAGGTCCACAGGGTGTCGAACGCCGCGGCGTCCTCGGACCAGAACCGGTCGCGCTGGGTGCGGACGTACCAGTTGGTCAGCAGGTCGAGGTGCACGCGGACGGTCTCGCAGGCGCCGGGGACGTCGTACGCGTCGAGCTGCGCGGTGACGTCCTCGACGAGCTTGCGGGTCCGGGCCAGCACGTAGCGGTCCATGGTCGTGACCGGGGTGGCGGGCGTGACCCGGCCGGCGGTGAGGCCGGCGCCGTCGTTCGCGGCGTTGGCGTACAGCGCGAAGAAGTACCAGGTGCTCCACAGCGGCAGCAGCACCTGGCGGACCTCCGAGCGGATGCCCTCCTCGGTGACCACCAGGTTGCCGCCGCGCAGGATCGGCGACGCCATGAGGAACCAGCGCATCGCGTCCGAGCCGTCGCGGTCGAACACCTCGTTGACGTCCGGGTAGTTGCGCAGCGACTTGCTCATCTTGCGGCCGTCGGAGCCCAGCACGATGCCGTGGGACACCGACGTGCGGAACGCCGGGCGGTCGAACAGCGCGGTGGCCAGCACGTGCAGCAGGTAGAACCAGCCGCGGGTCTGCCCGATGTACTCGGTGATGAAGTCGCCCGGGTAGTGGTGCTCAAACCAGTCGCGGTTCTCGAACGGGTAGTGCACCTGGGCGTACGGCATCGACCCGGAGTCGAACCACACGTCCAGCACGTCGGGGATGCGGCGCATCGTGGAGCGCCCGGTCGGGTCGTCCGGGTTGGGACGGGTCAGCTCGTCGATGAACGGCCGGTGCAGGTCGGGCTCGCCGGCGTCGTTCAGCGGCAGCCGGCCGAAGTCGGCCTCCAGCTCGGCGAACGAGCCGTACACGTCGGTCCGCGGGTACGCGGGGTCGTCGCTCACCCACACGGGGATCGGCGTGCCCCAGTACCGGTTGCGGGACACGGACCAGTCGCGGGCGCCCGCGAGCCAGTTGCCGAACTGCCCGTCCTTGATGTGCTCGGGCACCCAGGTGATGTCCTGGTTCAGCTCGACCATCCGGTCGCGGAACGCGGTGACCTTCACGAACCAGGACGACACGGCCTTGTAGATCAGCGGCTTCCGGCACCGCCAGCAGTGCGGGTAGGAGTGCACGTACGACGCCTGGCGCAGCAGGCGGCCGTCGGCGCGCAGGCGCTGCGTGATCGGCTTGTTCGCGTCGAACACCTGCAGGCCCTGGAAGTCCGGCACGAGCCCGGTGAACCGGCCGCCCTCGTCGACGCTGAGCACCGTGGGGATGCCCGCGGCCTCGCAGGTCTCCTGGTCGACCTCGCCGTAGGCGGGCGCCTGGTGCACGACGCCGGTGCCGTCCTCGGTCGTCACGTAGTCGGCGAGCAGCACCTGGTAGCCGTGCTCGGCCATGCCCGGCTGGTCCGCCAGGTAGCCGAACAGCGGGGTGTACCGGACGCCCGCGAGCTCCGCGCCGCGCACCTCGCGCGTGACGGCCGCCCGGGCGTCGTCGGCGGACGCGTACCCCAGGTCCTTGGCGTACCCCGGCAGGAGGTCGCGCGCGAGCAGGTACGCGCCGGCCGCGGCGGACGTGCCGTCCGGCCCCGCGGGGACGACCGCGTACGTGACGTCGGGCCCGACGGCGAGCGCCGAGTTGGTGGGCAGCGTCCACGGCGTGGTGGTCCAGGCGAGCGCGGCTACGCCGTCGAGCCCGAGCTCGCCCGCGCGCTCGCCCGCCAGCGGGAACGTCACGGTCACGGTCTGGTCCTGGACGTCCTTGTAGACGTCGTCGTCCATCCGCAGCTCGTGGTTGGACAGCGGCGTCTGGTCGTTCCAGCAGTAGGGCAGCACGCGGTAGCCCTCGTACGCCCAGCCCTTGTCGTGCAGCTGCTTGAACGCCCAGATCACCGACTCCATGAACGTCGGGTCGAGCGTCTTGTAGTCGTGGTCGAAGTCCACCCAGCGGGCCTGGCGCGTGACGTACACGCGCCACTCGTCGGTGTACCGCAGCACCGACGTCCGGCACGCCTCGTTGAACGCCTTGATGCCCATCTCGTCGATCTGGGACTTGTCGGTGATGCCGAGGATGCGCTCCGCCTCGAGCTCCGCGGGCAGGCCGTGCGTGTCCCAGCCGAACCTCCGCTCGACCCGGCGGCCGCGCTGCGTCTGGTACCGGCCGACGATGTCCTTGGCGTACCCGGTGAGCAGGTGCCCGTAGTGCGGCAGGCCGTTCGCGAACGGCGGGCCGTCGTAGAACACGAACTCGTTGGCGCCGTCCTCGCCCGCGGGGCGCGCGTCGACCGACGCCTGGAACGTGCCGTCGGACTCCCAGTACGCCAGGACGTCCTTCTCCAGCGCCGGGAGGTCGGGGGACGCGGGCAGGCCGAAGGAGGCGCCCGGGGCGGGCGGCGCGGCGTGCCGGCCGGTCGGGGTGCGGTGCAGCGGGTAGGCCATGGGCGGACGGCGCTCCTGTGGTCGGCGTCCCGTCGGGCGGGGCGCGGTGCGGTGGGTCCACGGGGACGACGTCCGCCGGGCCGAGACCCGGGGGCACCGCGGTACCACCCCGCTTGCCGTCCGCCGGCGCCCGGTGACCCGGGGTCGGCGCGCGACCACTCTCGCTGCGGCTGTGACGGGCCTGCCCCGTCCGGTTCTACTGGGGGCGGGTCGCCGCGTGCGGCGGCTCGCCCTGTTCTTCCGGAGGCTCCCCGGTGATGGCCGGATCGGTGCCTGTGCGCACGAGTGTAACGACGCCGCCGCCCGGGGCGCACCGGCGCGGCACCCGGGCGGCACCCGGGCGGCACCCGGCGGCACCCGGCGGCATCCGACGGCATCCGACGGCATCCGACGGCACTGCGCCGACAGCGGGCCGGCAC